>JBAXTC010000203.1:0-10863 GCA_037130375.1 Verrucomicrobiota bacterium
AGTGCGCCGACTGCCGTGGACGGCTACGATTTTGCAGGTTCTTGAATCCGCCCTGTTAACTGCCTGGGTTGTTGAACTTTCGCAACGAAGTGGAAGACACGGCAGCGGAGGGGCCTCATAAACGCGGCGGTCTTCGAGGACCGATGGCGGCGCGCCCAGGACCGACGCCCAAGACGCCGCTTTACACTGCGGATTGGGCTAATTAGATTTACGGCATGTCTTCGGATTACGACGCAACGGAGTTTGTGGATGGCGATTTTCAGGCGCACAAGGCCCCCTACGCGACCCCAGCGGCGAGCGGGGGCCAGCAGCAGCGCGCGCCAACTTCCGAGGAGGTGGCCGCCGACCTGGCGCAGACGCAACAGAAGCTGGCCGCCATCGTGCGCGCGAAGGAAGAGAAGGAACGGGAGCGATCGGCGCTCGAGGAGACTCGGCGACGCCAGATGGAGTTTCAGACCGGCCGCGAGGAGATGATCCAAAACCTGACGCGCGGCGTCGGCTTGCTCGAGGAGGCGGAATTCAGCGCTCGGCGGGATGTCGAACAGATGGCCAAGTCGCTGGAGGATATGCGCGAGGCGATGGCGAAAGTGCAAGCCATCAGCGAGAAGACCTGGACCAAGGACAATTTCAGCCTGGAACTGACGCGAGCGCTCACGGTTCTGGAAAATGCGCGGATGGAATGGAACACGGCGCGGCTGAAATTCGCGGTGCTGTCAGGCTCCCGCCCGGATGGGAGCGCCACGACGACCCAAGCCGGGGTCTCCCCGAAATCCCTCTTTGCCCAGAGCAGTTTCGGGGAGCTTTGCCGGTTTGGGCTGGCATTAACCTGGCCGCTGGTTGCGGTGGCGTTGCTCACTTTGGTTGCCTTGCTGATCGTTCTAGTGCGTCGCTGAAGCGGATGCTCTCATGGCATGGTTTAAGAAAAAGACCGATCCGATTTCCGAGCACGAGCGGGCGCTCGCCGACGAGATTGCCGAACTCGATGTCCAGATCAAGCATCTGGGCGCGCAATTGCAGCGCGACCAATCCCAGCCGCGCCTGCGGTCCACCGCCGTGCCGCATGGAGCCACCATTGGCCGCTCGCCACCTGCGAACACGCCCCCTGCCGCAGCGCCGCGGGCCCCCGCCGGGCATGAACCGATCTTCGAAGAGCTGGGCCAGGACTTGTTGAAGGCGCGGCATGAAACGGCCACGACGCCCGGCCACTACAATGAATTGGGTGTCCGCAAATACGACCTGCCGGCTTTAATGCGGCGTCTGCGCAACCATTTTCGCGGGCCGTCCACGACGAACCCCAAACTGGTGAGCTATCTGGCGGCGGGCGGCATTCAGGGACTTCGACCGTTGCGTTATGAGAAGCGGGTGGCGCGCAATCGTTTCATTGCGCTGGTGGCCATCCTCTTTGTGATCTTGCTCGGTTTGATCGCGGTTTTTTTCCGCCATAAGTAGCCTTAGCCAAATCCGAAGGCGGAAATCCCAGGCCCAAAGGCCGTCCGCGCTCGCCGAGCCGGACAGCAAAACCGTTACTTCACTCTACCCCCCCTAATGGCAAAGCCTGGGGCAAAACCACGTCGGTCCACATCTTCCCCTTGCGCGCGTGCCAGCGATATGCCTTGGGGCGGCTAACGCAACACGCACAGTAAACGCTTCGGGTGAACCGGATGCACCAGCGAAAGATCGGCTTCGTTGAAGGCCAGCAGCAAGGGATCCTCGTCCATGTTCAACAGGTGCTTGTCGGAAGTCACCAGTCGAGCAAAAGATTAGCAGGAGATGAACAGCGAAGACGGGAAGACGGGAAGAAGAAAAGGCACTGATCGCCGTCACTCACCACGAAACACACGAAACACACGAACTCACTCCCAGTCCGCCGGGCGAAGGTCTTCCTTGGCTCTCTTTATGGCGCTCTCAAGGTGATGCTGAGTTTTCTTAATGGTTGTTTACGGCAAGAATTCGTGGCATCTTGCGGGCGTGAAGACGTTTTTGAGCAATGCGGACGGCAGTTCAGCCGCTACGGGTGTTGAGGTGCGTCAGTTGCGAGCCACCGGCAAGCGCATCGCCGCTAACAAGAAGTCCATTCTCCGTTTTCTCGCGGCCACCGGCATGTACACGGCCGCCGGCAAACTAAAGCCTCAGTTCCGCTGATGGTTTCCCATTCCCTCGCCGTCGGGTATCACGGCTGCGATGTTCGCGTCGCAAGAGAAGTCATTTCGCTGAAAGATTCCCTTCCCAGCAGGAGATGAACAGCGAAGACGGGAAGAGGAAAAGGCACTGATCGATGTTGCTCACTGAAATCGAACCGGGTTTGCTCACTAAAACTGAGCCAGCCTGGAGGGGGTGGCTAAGCAATAGTGAGCAGACATCAGGCGCAGGCGCTGGGACGCCTATTGCATATGAAGGGGTTGGCTCCTGTTCCTGCGCATGAACACCGTGAAGACCTACTTGGAAAGGAAAAATGACTCCTTAACGAATGGCTCACTTTAAGTGAGCGCAGGTGGTCCTATTTTCGTGAGCGCCATCGTCCAGAGCGGCGCGGCCAGGTTGCTGCTGGCCTGCGCCACGTACTGGACATAGGGCGTGCCCGAGAAGAAGACTGTCACCGTCCCGTCGCCACTGTTCTTAATGCCAGTGGTGATCGGGGGCGGCGCGCTCGCCTCCACCAACTGCTCGAGGCTGGCATCGCTGCCAAGGTAGTTGCCGTCCCTCAGCCCATCGGACACAAACGATGCAACCCATTCAGGGTTGAGACTCCAATCCGTCGCCCACCCGGGGTAGCTCTGCGCGAGCAACCCCGGGCTGAGAGATCTAATCCTTTCAGGATTGGGATTGGGCAACGGATATTCCGGTCAATCCTCTAATCAATATCGAGGCAGCGCCAGTTCGGTCGGCGAGACGGTCTTGATAACTCCGCGGCTACACTTCCACTGCTTCTCCGGCTTGCGGCCGAATAATTTTGATCTTCGGGTGCCGGGCATGGATTTGCTGGGCGAACCAGGCTCGCGAGTCTTCTTCGCCGTGGCTGAGCAGGACGGCGCGAGGCTCGACTTGGCCGACGAAATCGAGCAGATCGCTGCGGTTGGCGTGGGCGGTGAGGTCGAAGTCCTCGACCTCGCAGCGCCGGGTAACCATGCCTCCGCTGGGGCTGAGGAGAAATGTTTCGCCGTGTTTGGCGGCTTTGAGGCGGCCACCGGGCGTTTCGGGGTCAGCGTAACCGACGAAGAAGATGGACTGGCGTTCGTCGCCGATCATGCGCGAGGCCAGGTCGTGGGCTGCGGTGTGCTCGCTCATCATGCCAGCGGTGATGACAAAGATGCGTCCGCCGGTGAGCTTCATTTTTTGGGCCTGCCCCTTTTCCAGCACGACCAGGTTGAGGGCTTCCCGCAGTTGGAGGTTGGGGTACTGGCGATGGGTCCGGTGCGATTCGAGGTCGTAGATTTCGGTGAACACACGGCCGAGGCCGCCGATGTAGATGGGCTGCGGTTTGAGTTTGCCTTCGCCCATGAGGACGGCGAGCAAGGCGAGGATTTCCTGGGAGCGCCCGAGGGCGAAGGCGGGAATGAGGATCGAGCCTTTGCGTGCGAGCACGCGATGGATCGCCTCCGTGAGGCGCTCGATTTCCGTCTTGCGGGTGGACCCAACCGGGAGAGCACGGTTGCCGCGGGTTGTTTCCATGATGAGCACGTCCGCTTTCACGTCCTCGAACCGAGCCCCTTTCAGGATGGTTTGGTCGTGGAAACAAACGTCGCCGGTGTAAAAGAGCGTTTCCTTTTGGCCTCGAACCATGATGCCGGCGGAGCCCAGGGTGTGGCCGGCGTCATAGAATTCGAGGGTGGGGGAGAGGAAGCCGGCGCGGGTTTTGTGAAACGAGGCCCAATCGACCTGGCGGTTGTACCTGAATCCCTGGAACCTGGGGGCGATGTCGTCCACCTCGTCATGGCTGTAGAGGGGGTAATCCTTGAGCCCGAGTTCGTCGCGCTGTCGCTTCATGACGTTGACGGAGTTGTGGAGGACGCGTTCGACCAGGAAGTAGGTCAGCTCGGTCATGAGGACATGGGCGTGGGGGAAATAACGCAAGGCGACGGGCAGCGAGCCGACGTGATCGTGATGGCAATGCGAAATCGCGATGGCGTCCAACTCCTGCTTTTTGACCAGATCATACCGCGGCAGCCCGGCGCGGCCTTCGAGCCGGGGGTGGGTGCCGGCGTCCATCAGCAACCGGTGTCCCTCGATCTCAACAAACCAAGCGGTGGCGCCGATGGCTGTGTCCGGGTTCAGGTTCGTGATCTTCATTGTGTGAGAGTAGTGAGAGTATAGTCTGTCGGCACCTCGAACTGTTTGGCGTCGGGCTTCGCCAATCGGATCTGCTTGAAACGCATTCTTACCGTGCCTTCTTTTCCCTTCATCTCGATTTGGATGGGGAAATCCTCGAGGTCCGCCGCATTCCAGGTGGTCGCTTCGAGGACGGTTTGCTGCTGATTTTTGACGACCACGTTGTTTTTCACGCAGGCGTGGTCGTCGAGGGTTTCCTTGCCGAGCGCGGTCTTCTCCATCGTAAGCCCTTTTTCCAATGCCTCAGCTTCCCCTTTGGTTAGTGGCAAAACCACATAAGTCTTGGAGTTGGGATAAAGGACGAAGGTAGCCTTCTTGTCGGGCCGGAAGAGGCTGATGATGCGGTCCATACCGGCCTGTTTCAGAGCGGCGATGGTGCTGGCCGGGAGGTCTTTGCTCGTGGTTTGTTCCAGGTTGATGCCGAGGCGGATATTGTTATCGAGGGCGGCGAAATCCATAGGCATCCGCACCGCTTCCTGCTGCGACTTGTCGAACACCAGCGTATCGACTCTGGCCGAGAAGGCGGAAATGCTGCCAAAGAGTTTGACAAAAGCGGCGTTGATCCCGGTGGCAGAGCCGACGGCTGGCAATTGGGCCAACACCGCGCCCGGCGCCAACAACATCAGGGCAAGCACGCCACACAATTTCGCTGTCATGGAATTCATTCTCTAGGCGGAACTTGTTGGGAAGATACTGCTGCGACCGAACAAGGCCAGCACAAACTCTTTTCACTTGGTTGTTGAACGGGCATCACTTAAGGTGGTCTCACGAAAACAGAAAACGTTGAAAGGCCTTAGCGGGTTATGACGCATACGAGACATTTGAAGAAATTGCTGGCCCTGGCTTTGACCATCCACGGGGCGTTGCTGCTGCCGCTGTGCGCGCAAAAGGTTCCGGTGGTCGAGAAGCACCTGGCGAATGGGCTGACGCTCCTGCTGGTGGAGCGGCACGATGAGCCGATTGTCGCCGGCGGCTGGGTGGCGCACGTTGGGAGCTCGAACGAACGACTGGGCATCACGGGCATCGCCCACCTCTTCGAGCACATGATGTTCAAAGGGACGCCGACCATCGGCACCAAAGATTACCAGAAGGATATGGAGATCATCGCCGCCCAGGAACGCGTCCGCGATGAAATGCGGCAGGAAGACCGGAAGATGCGCGCCGAGTATCGCCGCGGCGCAATCGATGATCTGCTGAAGCCGGAGAACAAGACGGCGCGCTACCTCGAGCTCGAGAAGGAGTTTGCCAAGCTCATCACCGAGCAACGGGCCATCCTGGTCAAGAATGAGTTCGATCGGATATACAGCGGGGCAGGCGGTTCGAGTATGAACGCCTTCACTTCCGAGGACATGACCGCCTATTTCGTGAATGTGCCCGCCAACAAAATCGAGCTTTGGATGTGGATGGAATCCGAACGGATACTGCACCCGATTTTCCGCGAGTTCTATGCCGAGCGCGATGTGGTGTTCGAGGAGCGGCGCATGCGCACGGATTCGACTCCGTTGGGCAAGTTCCAGGAGGAGTTCAACGCGATGTTTTGGGAATCGTCCCCTTATGCCTGGCCGACGGTGGGCTGGCCCTCGGACATTCCGGCGATTTCCAAGGCGCAGGCTGACGAGTTTTACTCGACTTATTATTCGCCGCAAAACATCACGCTCATTCTGGTGGGCGACCTGGAGCCGGACAAAGCCGAGGCGCAAGTCCGGAAATACTTTGAGCGCATCCCGCGCGGCCCGAAGACTCCGCCGGATGTGGTGACGCTCGAAGTGAAGCAACTGGCCGAGAAACGACTGTCTGCGGAAGCCGAAGCGAACCCCCAGGTGGACATCCTCTGGCATACGGTGGCCTTCCAGCATCGCGACTCATATCCACTCGAAATCCTGGCGCAGATTTTGTCCACCCGCACCGGCCGGCTTTACAAGGGACTAGTGATGGGCAGCGGTGTCGCCACGGAGACCTATGCCGATCAGAGTTCGCAGAAATGGGAGGGCATGTTCAACGCCGGCGGTGAGGTGAAGGAAGGGCACACTCCCGCGGAAGTCGAGCAGGGCATTTACGACAACCTCGATAAGTTGAAGAAGGAGGAAGTTCCCCCGGAAGAGTTGCAGAAGGTAAAGAACAACTTTGCCGCCGCTGAATACCGCAAGCTTTCGTCGAATTACCAGATTCTGATGCACCTGATTCGCAACGATGGCGAAGGCGACTGGCGCGAGATTAACGAGGCTGCGCCGAAGGTTCAGGCCGTGACCGCAGCCGACGTCAAACGCGTGGCCAATAACTATTTCACGAAGGAAAACCGGGCAGTGGCCGTTTACACGCGCAAACCAGGCGCGTCAGCCAAGGAGACACGATGAGAGAATTGCTTGTTGAAATCCGAGACCTGAAATCTGAAATCCGAAATCCGAAATCCGAAGGAAATCCGATGGCCGAAATCCGAAGGAAATCCGAAATCCGAAATCCGACGACGGAATCTGAGTGGCCAGCGGTGTGGCAATTCGGATTTCGGATTTCGAGCTTCCTTCGGATTTCGGATTTCGGATTTCGGATTTACCCCACCCTGCTCGGCACCGCTCTGCTGCTTGCCAGTTTCACCCCCGCTCGCACCTTCGCCCAGGCCGCGATCCCCGACCGTCCCGAAAAGCTGAGCTATCCGCCGCTCGTTTATGAGCCGCCGGAACCCGCGAACTTTCGCGTGACACTGAAGAGCGGCCCGGTCGCCTACGTGGTGCCGGATCGCGAGTTGCCCCTGGTCAACATTGTCGTCTATGCCCACACCGGGTCGTATCTTGAACCTGCCGGCAAAGAGGGTCTGGCTGATCTGACGGGGTATTTGCTCGCCCGGGGCGGCACGAAATCAAAGACTGCCGAAGACTTGGAGGAGCGTCTGGCGTTCCTGGCCGCACAACTCAACTCGGGCATTGGGGAAAACCAGGGTAGCGTGGGCTTGAACCTGCTCTCCAAAGATTTGGACGAAGGACTGGCGATCTTGCGCGAGGTTTTGAGCGCCCCGCGCTTTCAGGAGGACAAGATCGCTCTTCGCAAGCAGCAGATGCTGCAAGGCATGAAGGAGCGCAACGACGAGACGGCGGCCATCGAAGGTCGCGAGCGCGGCTTTCTGGCTTTTGGCGAGGATTTCTGGGCCAACCGGCATACCACAGCCGCTTCGGTGAACTCGCTAAACCAGGCCGACCTCGAGAAGTTCCACCAGCAATGGTTTCATCCCGCCAATTTCGTAGTGGCGGCCAGCGGCGATTTCGACCGCGACCAGATGGTGCAGAAGCTCGAAGCGCTGTTCGCGAACTGGACTGGCAGCGGCGCCGCGCCGACGGCCATCCCCACCAACACCACTTTTGCCGCGACGGGCGTTTACATCGTCGATAAAGACGTCAACCAGGGCCGCGTCGCGATGATGCTGCCCGGCATCCTGCGCGATAACCCGGATTACTTCGCGGTCGTTATTATGAACGATATTCTCGGCGGCGGCGGGTTCACCTCGCGCATTATGAATCGGGTGCGCTCCGATGAGGGTTTGGCTTACTCCGCACATTCGAGTTTTCCGGGCGGTATCTACTATCCGCTGACCTTCACGGCCGGGTTTCAATCCAAGTCCCGCACCGTCGCCTATGCGGCATCGATCGTGTTGGAACAAATGAAGCAGATCGCCGCCGCGCCGGTGAAGGACGACGAGATCAACGTCTCGAAACGCGGGTTCATCGAGCGGTTCCCGCGCACTTTCGCGACCAAGTCGCAGGTGGCGAACACCTTCGCGCAAGACGAGTTCACCGGCCGCTACGCCCGGCAGCCGGACTACTGGAAAACCTACCGCTCGCGCATTGAAGCCATCAGTCAGGACGACCTGCTGCGGGTGGCAAAGAAGTACCTCACGCCCGAGAAACTCGTCATTCTTGTCGTTGGCAAGAAAGACGAGATCCTGCTTGGCTCTCCAGAACACCCGGTGAAATTGACGGAGCTGACCAGCGGCGGCCTGACCGATGTGCCGTTGCGGGATCCGCTGACGATGAAAGCTCTCAGGACTTATGGCCAATGAAGCTCTCGAATCCACCAGCGCGGCGGGAAACGCATCCGCGCCTTCTGATTTCATCCGTGACATCGTCACGAGCCACGTTGCGGAAAAGAAATATCCTCAGATTCACACCCGCTTCCCTCCGGAGCCTAACGGCTACCTGCACATCGGCCACGCCAAGTCGATCTGCCTGAATTTCGGAATCGCCCGCGAGTTCGGCGGCATTTGCAATCTGCGAATGGACGACACGAACCCGACCAAGGAGGACATCGAGTACGTCGATTCCATTGCGGAAGACGTAAAGTGGCTGATCAGCGACTGGGCTGACGACCGCCTTGGCCTCAAGCCCAAAGGCAAGGCCCCGGAAACCCAAACGACCGACGGGAAAACGGACTTCTATCTCCCTCCCGCGACCCTCGATCTTCAACCCGCCGCTCCCCTCGAGCCATTCTACGCGTCGGACTATTTCGATCAGATCTATGAGTATGCCCTGCAACTCATCAAGAAGGGCGTCGCCTACGTCGATGATCTCTCCCCCGAAGACACCGACAAATACCGCGGCTCCCCGGATCGTCCGGGCCAGGAAAGTCCATTCCGCAACCGTTCCATCGAGGAGAATCTGGATCTCTTTACGCGGATGAAGCAGGGGGAGTTTCCCGACGGCAGGCGCACGTTGCGCTCGAAGATCGACATGGCATCCCCGAACATTTGGATGCGAGACCCGATTTTGTACCGCATTCGTCACGCCGAACACCATCATACCGGCGGCAAATGGCGCATATATCCGCTGTACGATTTTGCGCATTGCCTGAGCGACTATATTGAAGGGATTACCCACTCGATCTGCACGCTGGAGTTTGAGGTGCATCGGCCGCTCTACGATTGGATTCTCGGGCAGCTCGACTTGCCGCGGCCCTTGCCCCACCAGTATGAGTTTGCGCGCCTGAGCCTCGGCTACACCGTCATGAGCAAGCGCAAGCTCATGCAACTCGTCAACGAGGGACTCGTCTCTGGCTGGGATGACCCGCGCCTGCCCACCATCAGCGGCTTGCGCCGGCGCGGCGTCACGCCGCAAGCTCTGCGGGATTTCGCATACAACATCGGCATCACCAAATACAATGGGATTACCGATGTCGCCGTGCTGGAACACTCCATTCGCGAGGATCTTAACCGGCGCGCCCTGCGGCGGCTGGCAGTGCTGCGTCCAATCAAAGTCGTCCTGACCAATTATCCTGCAGGGCAGGTCGAGGAGCTTGACGCCGTCAACAATCCCGAAGACCCGGCGGCGGGGACGCGCAAGGTTCCGTTCAGCCGCGAGCTTTACATCGAGCGCGATGATTTTATGGAAGTGCCGCTGCCGAAGTATTTCCGGCTGCGTCCCGGCGGCGAAGTGCGGCTCAAGTATGCCTTCATCATCAAGTGCGAGGAAGTCGTCAAAGATGCCGTTGGCCAGGTGGTCGAACTCCGTTGCACCGCCGATCTCGGCAGCAAAAGCGGCGGCCCGACGGCCAGCCGCAAAGTCAAAGGCACCATCCATTGGGTCAGCGCCGCCCACGCCGTCGAGGCGGAAGTCCGGCTCTATGACCGGCTCTTCACCGTGCCCGAACCCGATGCCGACGGCGATTTCAAGCAGCATCTCAACCCGCACTCGCTGGAAGTCGTCACCGCCAAATGCGAGCCGAGCCTCAAGGACGCGAAGTTCGAATTCTGCTACCAGTTCGAACGTCTGGCCTATTTTGCGATCGATAAAGACAGCGGCTCGGGAAAGCTAATTCTCAACCGGACGATTACGCTGAAAGACGCGTGGGCGAAGCTGCGTTAATCGAGTTGGTAGCCCTGAAAGGCGAACCGTAGTTCGTCCAGTTGTTGTGATCCAGTGATACTTGAATCTGGTAATTTGTTCCATTTGTCTTTCCACCCTCCCAATTTCGCAGCCTTGTCAGACAGGCTGATCTTTGGCATCGTAACACTCGATGAATGACACGCTGAAACGCATCACGGTTGATCCGGCAATTTGCCACGGCAAACCCACCGTGCGCGGGCTGCGCTATCCGGTGAGCATGATCCTGGAACTTCTGGTCGGGAACATGACGCCGGAGGAGACCCTTGCTGACTTCCCATGAACCATGTGAACTTTTTTGCCTGGGCGAATTCAAGAAATCGTAGCCGCCGACGGGAGTCGGCGCTGATCTCAGTAATTGAGGAAAAGTGCGCCGAGTCCCGTCGGCGGCTACAGATTTGTGGATTCTTGAATCCGCCCTGAGGCGGGGGGTGAACAGGGAACGGAGAAAACAAACATAAGCGCCTGCCCGATTCAGGCATTGGCACATCTATTTCTCCGTTATCTCCGTTTCCTCCTGTTCAATCCCAAACCCATGAACCAACTCTCCGGGTTCCCAGCTCCGTTAGGAGCGCCATGTTTATAGTAACGCCCACCCCAGATGCTCGGCCAAGCTCGTTTAGGAGTGGCATGAATGGCATTTTGCATCCCTCACAGGAGACAACAGAGTCAA
>JBAXTC010000204.1:0-10796 GCA_037130375.1 Verrucomicrobiota bacterium
TCGGAGTGTTAGCGCCGACTGCCGTCGGCGGCTACGAATTCTTGAATCCGCCCTGCAGGCATCGAGGCTACTTCCGCCAGCGCTCCCAATCGGCAAGTATGATTTGTTCGGGCAGCCAGCCGACGGGCATTTGGTTGAGCGGGAAGTCCTCTGGCACCTTCTTTTTCACCAAGGTTTCCAGTATGAAGTTTCCCCAGCTCAGTTCGCCCGCACGGTACCATTGGCTCAGGAAGCGCGAGTCCATGATCTGCGGTGTGAGGTAGAGGATATTGATTGGTTTTTGATAGTCGTTAATGGCAAAGAAATCCTCCCGCGTGATCGGGTCTCTGAGATCTCGTTTGCACCGCAACGTGACCCAGACCGATTGGCGCTGGCCATACCAGGCCATGGCCCAAGGCACGTCGCTCATGGCCAGGTCTTTCTCTTTCATCCAGCCCGCGATGGTCTGGATGGCGGGGGGATAATAGGGAGGGTAAACGACGGGAATGGTCTTAGGTGGCAGGAAGGTAAGAATCATGGGCAGGCAGGCGGCGACACTGAAGATTCCAACGACCAGGAAACGCATTTCCGGGAACGGCAGATTGATCTGATCGATCAACAAATAGAACAAACTGACCCCGTAAACGAGCACCAACGGGGCCAGGAGGATAAGCAGGTTTTCGGAATTGATCTCAGGTGATTCCTCGGAAAGCTGGGTGCGGCCCAGCGCCTGGATAATCACCAGAACTGGCAGGCAACCCAGCAGAAAGTAGCGCAATCGCCTGACCGTCAGGTTGCGAAAGCCGACGAGCAACCCGACCAGGAAGAAAGCCGTAATCCAACTGCCGCCCAGCTTTGGGAGATCGCCTTGCATGATTTGGCGGAGGTTGGTCATCAATTTGATCCAGAACGGCGTCAGGTAGATGCGGCTAAGGTCCGGTTCGAGAGAGCGTTCAAGCCGGTTTTCGGGAAAAATCATTGTGCTTTGCAGCACCGAGAAACTCGCGGTGCCGAAGGGTGTGCCGCTGACCATGTAGTTGCGGGCCAGCCACGGCCCCAACACGACCGTAAACGTTGCCAGGGTGATCAGCGTCAGCACGACCCGTTGCCGTCCGCCAAACAGAATTACGAAGAGCAGAACCGGAAATATCAGCCAGCCAAAGGCGTAACGCGTCAACCCGCCCAGGCCGACCATGGCACCCGCCAAGGCGGCCACCACCATGATGCCGGTCGCTCCCCACTTAGGCTCGCGCGCCTCCCGATCAAAGAAAACCAGGCACCAGGCCAGGCCGAGGAAAATCAGCATGAGCAGCATCGTTGAAAGACCCGACACGCTGAAGCGCCAAAACAATTCCGAGCCAAGCAGCAGCGCCCCCGAAAGCCAGGCGACGGCGGAATCGAACAACCGCCGGGCGAGCAGAAAGGTCACCAGGATCACGCCAAAGAACAGGAGTTGGTTGAACAAGGCGATGAGAAAATCGGGTTGGAAACGCCAAAACCTGGAGTCGTTGCTCCAGAAGGGCACAGGCTTGGAGGGAAGAATGTAATCAAATGGCAGCACCTTCATCAAGCCAGCCAGCAAGACGGGATACACCGGGGGGTTGGCTATGTCCGGATGCATTTCTTTGAGCTGGGCCAGATCGGCGGTGGTGTCCGGCGCTGGCATGCCTCGCAGATGCTGGTTTCGTTTCTTGACGAGGTAGATGCTGAAGGGGCGAATGAACAGGGTGGTGTAGCCTTTGCCCTGGGAAATGTTGCGGGCCAATTGCGCGCTGTCCATGGCCTCCTGGGTGGCCATGTTTCTGAACGCGCGCCAGTTGTAGCCGCCCGTAAGCACCAGGACGGCGAGCACGGCGAGGGTGACGCGGAACACGCGCGAGCCGCCACCAACTTCAAGTTTATGAATGACTTCTTGCAGGAACGGCATAGTTCAAAATTCTTCGAGATGGTATTGGTGAAGCTTGCGGTGAAATGTCCGCCGGCTCATGCCAATCTTTTGGGCCGCCAATGTGCGGTTTCCTTCAGTGTCTTTCAAGGCGCGAATGATCAGGTCTTTCTCGGCGTCTTTCACTGTCAAATCGTTGCGCGCGGGCGGGCGCGGCTCTTTGACGCCAGCCACGGCGTTTCGGACCGTCGGCGGCAAGTCGCGCGCGGTGATTCTATCACCCCGGCACAGCACCACCGCGTGCTCGATGGCGGTGCGCAGCTCGCGCACGTTGCCCGGCCATCGATACTGCGTCAATAGCTCGAGGGCATCGGCGGTGAAGCTATTGATCGGCTTATTGTTCTCCTCGCTGAACTCGCGCAGAAACGCCTGCGCCAGCAGCGGAGTATCCTCGAGGCGCTCCCGCAGCGGTGGCAGCCAGATCTCCACCACTCGCAGCCGGAAAAACAGGTCTTCGCGAAACGTCCCCGCATTCACCAACTCCTGGAGATTCTTATTGGTCGCCGCAATCAATCGCACGTCGGCCGTAAGCGTCTTGTTCGATCCGACCCGCTCGAACGTCCGTTCGCCCAGGAACCGCAGCAGCTTCACCTGGATCGACGCGTCGATCTCGCCGATCTCATCCAGGAACAACGTCCCGCCCTGGGCCTGCTCGAAGCGCCCGATGCGCCGCTCGTAGGCGCCCGTAAATGCCCCTTTCTCGTGCCCGAACAGCTCGCTCTCGAGCAACGTCGGCGCCAGCGCCGCGCAATGCACCGTCACCATCATCTGCTGCGCCCGCGGGCTGAGCTGATGGATTACCTTGGCGACCATCTCCTTGCCTGTCCCGCTCTCGCCCTGCAACATCACCGTCGCCCGTGTCGGCGCCACCTGCCGCACGATTTCGAACACATCCTTCATCGCCGCCGACTCGCCCGTGATATTCTCCAGGCCGAACTTCGCGTCGAGTTGCTGCCGCAACGACACATTCTCGACCTCGAGGTTCTGCCGCCGCAATGCCCGCGAGATGCGCAGCTCCAGCTCATCAATCTGCATTCGGCCTTTGGCGATGTAATCGTCCGCCCCGCGTTTCATCGCATCGACCGCCAGCTCTTCCGACCCGTAAGCCGTCATGAGAATGCAGATTGGCGGTTTGGACAGCGATTTGGCCCGCACGATCAGCTTCATCCCGTCCTCGTTGGGCAGCCGGAAATCGGTCAGCAGCACATCGAAATGCTCTTTCTCGAGCAACTCCGTCGCGGCCTGCGCATCCTCGGCCAGGTAAACGTCGAAACGATCCTGCAGCGCCGCGCGAAGTCCTTCGCGCGTCGTTTTCTCGTCATCGACTATTAGTAATGTCGCGGTCATAACCCGGTTCGCCGCCAGAGGCAGCGACCACCGTGGAGGATAAAGCAGGGCATAGGGATTAAACAACCTGCAACTTGCGCCGTTCAAACAGCCCCGGTCGTGCTCCCTGAACCAACCAACCGTCCGCCAGTTCGGCTCGGGCCCAGCAGAGGCGCTTGGCCAACTCCGAAAGAAAGCAAATCCCTCGACGTCAGTCAAAAACGTCCCCTTGCAACGACGCGAGCGTTCTGCGTAATATGGCAGAAGCATGAATGTGGCTGAAGCCTTTGCGGAATCGGTGCGGAAGCATTCCCACAAGATCGCTCTGTTTTGGGGTGACCGGGAGTATGCTTACCAGGAATTGTGGCAACAAGCGGTCTTTGTTGCCGAGCAACTCCAGCAGCGATTTGGCGTCAAAGCCGGCGACCGGGTGGGGCTGTGGCTCAAGAACTGTCCGGAGTTCATTCCGTCGCTGTTTGGCATCCTTCACCTAGGGGCGGTAGTCGTTCCGATCAACAACTTTCTAAAGCCAGACGAGGTAAACCATATCCTGAGCGATGCGGGCATCGATGTGCTGATTACGGACACCGAGCTCGGGTCGCACCACCGCGCGCTGGAAGCGGCCCGGCCTCACTTGAAGTTGTTCAAAGTGGAGGAGATTGATGGAAAGAGTCCGCACTCCACAGGCCAGGGTCTGAAGGGCAAAGCCACCGAGACGGGGGTGCGGGGCGATGAGCGAAAGACCCGGGGGCATCTTATTTCCAGCGTCCGGCGTCCGGCATCCAGCATCCATGAGCCTCTGACCCATCGTTCGCATCAAGAAAAACTGGCCGCCATCATCTACACCTCTGGCACCACTGGACGGCCAAAAGGCGCCATGCTTTCGCACGGGAACCTGCTCCACAATGTCGAAAGCTGCCGCCTTGTGCTCCAGACCGTCGAGGCCGATCGGTTTGTCGTGTTGCTCCCGCTGTTTCACAGCTACATGCTGATGGTCGGGCTGCTCTTGCCGCTATCGGTGGGTGGGTCTATCGTGCTGGTCAAGTCCCTGCACCCGGTCCGCAATGTATTGCAGGAAATCCTCCAGCGACACGCCACGGTGCTTCCCGCAATTCCGCAGTTTTACCGGAGCATGGTCAACGCGCCGATTCATGTGCGTCTGCCGTTGCGGATGTGTATTAGCGGGGCCGCGCCATTGCCCGCGCAGGTGCTCATCGAGTTTGAGGCGAAATTCAATATTCCGCTGATTGAGGGTTACGGACTCAGCGAGGCCAGTCCTGTGGTCACCAAGAATCCACTCGATGGCACGCGCAAAGTGGGGTCGATAGGCTTGCCCGTCGCGAACGTGGAAGTCAGCATCCAGGATTCCACCGGTCGATTGCTGGGCACGAGCGAAGTTGGCGAGGTATGCGTCCGTGGCGGCAATGTTATGGTCGGCTATTGGAAACTGCCCGAGGAGACCGCCAAAACGATCCGGCACGGCTGGCTATTGACGGGCGACATCGGCTATCGCGACGCTGATGGCTATTATTTTATCACCGACCGCAAGAAAGACATGCTGCTGGTCAATGGCATCAATGTCTATCCGCGCGAGATCGAGGATGTACTCTACCAATTCCCTGGCGTAAAGGATGCTGCGGTAATCGGCAAACCCGATGCGCGACGCGGCGAGCAACCAATCGCCTACGTCGCGGCCAATGACGGAGTAGTGCTCGAAGAAAAGGCTCTTCAGCAATTTGTGCGACGGAAGCTGGCCGATTACAAAGTCCCTCGCCAAGTGATAATTCTGCCTGACTTGCCTCGAAACGCCACTGGCAAGATTCTCAAAACAACCCTGCGCGAGATGTCCGTCTCCGTCTGAGAACTTGGTCTCGGCCATCGCACGGGACTTTTCCCTGTTGACGATGGGCACAGGCCTCCCCTATGCTATGCCAATAACTGCCACAGCGCATGAAGTGCCGGGGCAGGATATTTTCTATGCCCGAAGGATACTGCGTCAAGTGTAAGGCCAAGAAGGAAATCGTTGGTGGGGTCGAAGAAACCATGAAGAACGGGCGTAAAGCCATCAAAGGCAAATGCCCCACCTGCGGCACAGTGATGTTCAAAATCCTGGGCGGCAAAGCTGCCGTTGTCCCAGCCGTGCCGGCGCCCGCGTCCGCGCCCGAACCCGCGCCCGAAATCGCACCCACGCCTGCCGCCGCAGAGCCGAGCCCTGTCCCCCTGCCAGCAAATAATTTATGTCCCAACAACTAGCTTACGTCATCATTACACCCTATTCGCTGCACAAATCGCGAACTGGGGGAATCCTAACCCGCCTCATCACCCGGACGGGCTGTGAAATGGTCGCGGCACGGATGTTTGCACCCAGCGAAGAGCTGGTGAAGCAGTATGCCGAGCAAACCATCTCAGCCAACGACCCCCAGGACCGGCGGATTCAGCAGCTCATTTACGACTACATCCGGCGGAATCTCGCCCCCGATCCGAAAACGGGCCGGCGACGGCGCGTCATGGTGTTGCTGTTCCAGGGTGAAGACGCGGTGAGGCGGACCCGCTCGGTTGTTGGCAATATCGGCCCTGACCGCCGCGTTGGCGAGACCATCCGCGATACCTATGGCGACCTGATCGTCGATGAGAGCGACCAGTTGCGTTACTTTGAACCGGCCGTGTTGGCCGCGCCGACCCCCGATGAAGCCGAATCCAAGCTCAAACTCTGGGCGCATTACTCGGATGCGGATGGCGGCGTTCTGGAGAATGTTATCGCCTATCAACCGGGCGAGCAGGCGCAGCGAACGCTGGTGCTGATCAAGCCGGAGAACTTTCGTTTCCCCACCGGCCGACCCGGCAACATGATTGATTTCTTCTCCCGCACGGGCCTTTTCATCGTCGGGGTGAAGGTGCATCGCATGAGCGTCGCGCAGGCTATCGAGTTCTACGGCCCGGTGCGAGAGACACTGCGCACGAAGCTGAAGGATGTGGTCGCCGCGAAGGCCAAAGCCGCAATCGAAAAGGAGCTGGGGATCAAAATCTCCCTGGAACACGAGCGGCAATTCGGCGAAATCCTCAGCACACCCTTTGGCGACAATCAGTTCGACAATATTGTCAAATTCATGTCCGGCCGCACGCCATCCGAATGTCCGGTGAGCGAAGTAAACAAGCCCGGCTCGGAGAAATGCATCGCGCTGGTTTACGAGGGGGTTGAAGCAGTGCGCAAAATCCGCGATGTGCTTGGCCCTACCGACCCATCAAAGGCTCCGCCCGGCTCCATTCGCCGCGAATTTGGCCAGACTATCATGGTGAACGCCGCCCATGCCAGCGATTCGGAGGACAACGCCCGGCGTGAGATGGACATCATAGGCGTCGGCGAAGACAACTTCCGCCAGATCGTCGAGCAGTCTTACGGGAAGGTCTGACTAGAAGGCCGGCGGCATGCCTGCCGGTGCCGAGGCGCCTTCGTCTCGCCGCCGCCCATGCTTATGGTTTTACGAGCCGGAAGAACCCCTTGCCGCTCATCCGAACGCAGTTGGGTGTCGCGACCCAGTTGGTTGTGCCGAGGTCGGGATTGAACTGGAGCACATAGCCAGGCAGCAAGCTGGACGGCCATGTGACCCGGACATAGCCGTTGGCATCGGGTTCGGAGATTACCATCGGCGGGATTTGGATTACAGCGAACTGGCTGGCGTGATTGACCACAGCCCAAGCCATGCCCGTTGCTTTGTCCACACCGTAGCTGCCGAGACCATAAGCGGGGGACCAAGGACCGTTCACGAAGGTCGTGGCGCCGCCAATATTCGCTTCCACCGCGCTGACCCAGCCTCCGCTGGAACTTGGGGTGCCGAGACAGAACAAACGGCTGTTGATCTGCGTATCCGTGACACTGGGTGACTTGTAAGTCATCGAAACGACGATGGTGTCGCTCTGAGAGGCGCCGATGTCAGCGAGACCCCACAGCGTCAAGGTGTCGCTGAAGTTGCCTGGTTGAGCCGGCGTCCAGCCGGTATTGACGGCCCTGGTCTGCGGCCTGCCGCAGTAGTAGTTGGTGGCGGTGCTGGTGCCGCCGAGGATGCGCGTGGCGGTGCCGAGATAGCCGCTCTCGCCATTGGCGACAGCTTTGGCTGTGCTATCGGCAACGATGGTGTAGGTCGCGCCTTTCGCCACGACGAACTCCTGGCCGTTCAAGCTATAACCCGTCGTGCAACGTTTGACGAAGTTGAAAGGGCCGTAATAGTTGTTGGCCGTGGTATCGGCATAATGGTCAATCGTCACCCGCGGACCGTCCACGGTGAAGATGTCGTAACCGATACGGTACAACTCCTGCTCGATCGGCAGGTCGTTGGGTGAAAAGGGAGGCTCGGGGTCGTAGAACTTCGAGCTGGCGGACGTAGTGATGAGTTGATGAACTTTGCTCCGCTGATCTGGACTGGTAACGATGGAGTTGTAATGCTGATGGTCGTGACCGGAGATCACGTATTTGACGTTGTTGGACTGCATCGAGGCGAGGAAGACGTTTTCGACATTGGTCTTGGCGACCATAGCAGCCTGGTCGTAAGGGGAGAGCACGGCAAAGTTTACGCCATAGCAGTCGCCAGGATCGGTGTCAAAGTCCACCGGACAGCCGAACAGGTTGTCTTTGTGTCCTCCACCCAGGAGGTTCTTGTGGGTGAAGACAAACGCGTGCGTCCGAATGGGCCGGACAGAGAGCGCGCTGTCGATCCACGCCTGCTGCTCCGGAATGTGGCTCATGCAGTAATCGGGCGATTGGAACTGATCCAGCAACAGGAAGGTCGCGTTGTTGTAGTCGAAGGCGTAGGAGACGCTGTCGTTGGCCAGGTTGGCGACCGTCGGGCCGGAGAAGTTGACGCCCACCGAAAAAGGAGAGCCGGTCGCCGCTCCCGGCGGATTAGCGATCAGGTCCGCGCCGGGAATCAGCGCCGTTGTGATGTCGGCGGGCGTATTATTGTTCAGGCTGGCCAGGGGGCCGGGCACGATCTGCGGATAGGCATGGCGGAAATCCCCGCCGGAACCCCTGTAGGAAGAACCGTTATCCGCCGCTTCGTGGTTGCCGCGCGTGGGATAAAAGCCGATGCCCGCGTTGTACAGGTCCTGGGCGTAGAGAGCGCGGGTGTAGTCGTTGACCTGGCCGCCCATGTCCACCATGTCGCCGACGGCAACCACGAACTTGACGCCCGCGGCAATGAACTGGCTGTCCACCTGCTTGATGATATTGGCGGACACGGTATTGGGGTTCTTACCGTCATCGTTCTCAGTCCACTGGGAATCGCCGATGACCCCGAACTTCCAGGCCCCGGTCGGGATTGTCCGCTGCAAGAAAAACGTGGCGGCGGCAGACCTTGGGCCCTTGCCATTGTCGTCGTAAGGAACGACCGTCCAGAGGTAGGCGCCGTTGGTTAGGGGGAACGAGAGCGGCAGACTGGTGCCAGCGAGGTTGTAGTTCACGACGTTGCCGCCAGGGAATGTCAGCGTAACCGTGTAGCCGATGGCTCCGGCCACGGGGCACCAGGAGAGGGTGGGAAAACCATTGGTCACGACGGTGCCATTGGCGGGTTCTGTCGGAACAGTGCTGAAGAGGGTCACGAAGATGGGATTTGAATAGAACCAGAGGTCGTCAAAGGCATTGGTAATGTTGTTGGAACCCGGGATGTCGAGGAGTGGGTTGCCCACGCCATCGGTCTGGCCGTTGACATTGAGGCCCAAGTTGCTGCCCCGCAGTCGGAAATAGGTTCTGAAGCCGCGGGTATCGAAGTCGAGGCTCATCTGCTTCCAGCCGTCCCCCAGGTCGGTCCACCAAATGCTGGACAGGCCTTTGGAGTCGGTCACGGTGCCCGCCGAACCAAAGCGCGCGACAACGCGGGTGGTGAGGTTGCTCTCCGAGTTATAGGAAGCGTCGTTTGAAGGAAAGGCGCAACCGTAGCGACCGGCGATAACATCGAGGTGGTCGAGGCTGGGCGTGTTGTGTTCTGCCGGACCTTTGTTCGCGCCCACCGGGTCATGCACCCGAATGCTGACGGTCACGACATTGGAGCGGCTTAGGACGGTGCTGCCCATGGACGCGCCAGCCACCTTGAAGTCCAGAGCGTCAATCAGGTCGCCTTGGACCACGAAACTGTTGCCCGAGCGCAGTCCATTCACGATGGCTTGCGGGTCGCGGCCGTTGGTGACGCACGTGTAGGTCTTCTGGTATTCACCGGGGTAGAAATCGTTCGTGGAAACATCCTGCGATTCCGAGTTGGCGAAGAGCCAATACTGCCGGCCTTCGCCCAAAAGTGAATCCCACAGGCCGCCGACTTTGGCCGCGTAGATGCCGCAGCCGCCATAGGTGCCGCCTCCGACCGATGTGCTGACGTATTCGCCGCGGTTGGGAGATTTCTGGTGGCCGGGCATCGATTCAAATCCGAAGGCCACCGAGGGTGCGATGTCATTGAGCATGCGGAAGGTGGCGCCGTTCCAAGCGGCTTTGCGTTCCGGATGCGCGGGCACGAGCCAGCTTGTCGTGGGGTAGTTGTTCTGGAGCCAGGCCGCTGCCTCAAGCATTTTGGCGTCCGAATTGTTGGCGTTGACACTCTTGGTCCAGCCCATGCCATTGTCAGCCGAAGAGTCGTTGTCGTTCATGTCGAACTGGTATTCAAACTGAGCGACTGCGTTGGCGTTGGGGGCCGCTCCGAATTCACCGGCAATCGACCCCATCAAGCAATGCTCGTGGCCTTGAGAAACAACGGCCCCGTTCAATTTGACCCCCGGCACGTTCCACTCGAAGCCCTGAATGATGGTCTTGGTTGGATAATTCGTGCGGGCGGTCACGACATCGGCGAAGGAATAGTCGCGGATGGACTGCCAGCGCCATAGATTGCCGCCAGAGAGGTTATTGCCCAACGGCGTGATGCCTGCTCCGGCCCACGTGACATTAGTTCCGAGCGGATCAGCCCCGGTGCCGGAGATGCGGCCAAACCTGCTGAAAGCTCCGCCGCCCTCGCTGTTGGCCCACCAGTCCAAGCCAAACTGGTTGTTCCTGGACATCTGGAAACCGAAACTGTACCTGCCGTCAGTGTAAGTCGTGTGTTGGTGAAAATCACCCGCCACGTATCGATTGGTTTGCGCCCGGCCCTGAACCAAGGCGCCTGCGGTGACAAGAACGACCAGAACTGCTTTTCTCACGAGTGTTTCAATCCCAAGCCTTTCGGTTCTGGCATGGTTTTGCTTCGGACATCTGGCAGCATTCGCCACCGCCTCGACATGGCCCCCAAACCACCCCGCGCGCGCTCCGTCGCGCCAGTGTGCCGGTGGGTGGGAGTGACATGCCGACAGGCGTACTGGCCCTGGCCGATTCGATAGAAAACAAGGTCGCGGCACCTGCCGCTTTTGGGAATATCGAGCAATTTCATTCGTCATTCCTCATTGGCCATGCGCCTGCCAACGGTTGATTAATGGTAAAATAAGCCGCTCTCAAGCGCAACTCCTTTTTCGGAGCAGTTGCAATTCAGTGCGCATCTTAGATTTTTCGGAGCGAGGACAGGGGGCGCAAGACAGAATT
>JBAXTC010000205.1:0-10792 GCA_037130375.1 Verrucomicrobiota bacterium
GGTGAGGCCATGCGCTCGGGCGATAGCCGCGATCTTGAGGTCATTCGGGCCAATGATACGCCCGTGTCGGGCAAAAAGGGCACTACCACTCCTTCCGTCGGTTCCACTTCCGGCCCATTATCGTTTTGGCCGATAGAGCGAACAATATTATCAATTTTGCAGGACACCGTCAGACGGTTAACTTGGGCACGTAATTAAGTGTGTGGGGCTGCAGTGCCGTCACAAGCGTCAACAACAAACAGAACAAGAAAGAACGAAAACATGAACAGCGCGTCAAGAATGAGCACGAAAGAGAAGCAATTCTCCCTGAACCGCGGAGCGTCAAGAAGCAATCTTCTATCAGTCACGGCTGCACTGTTTGCAGCGCTTTTGTGCGCGCAAGCAGGCCCCGATGGCCACTGGGAATCCGATATTACCGGGGACGGCCCGCAGCGGATTCGGGTGACGCTCGACCTGGCAAAGAACGCAAAATCCGAGTGGCTTGCCAGTATGGGCCTTCCCTCCGAAAATAAGACCGGCCTGGTCGTGAAGGATCTTACGGTGGACGGCAAGTCCGTGAAGTTTGTTGCCCTCGAACTCATGTCGGCTCGATTCGACCTGACCCTGGAACCGAACGGGAAAATGAAGGGGACGATCTCTGGCGCAGGCTCGCAGCCAGTCGAATTCAAGCGCACCGGCGAGGCCAAGGTGGAACTGATGCCAGCCAGCCCGGCGGTGTCGAAGGAATTGGAAGGAGATTGGGAAGGCTCGCTCAATTCGCCCAATGGTGCGTTCCGGATGGTATTCCATTTCAAGAACCAACCGGACAAGACGGTAATGACGACCTTCGACACTCCCAACGCCACTAACCTGCCGCTCAATGACGTGAAACAGACAGGCCAGAAAGTGGAGTTCGGGATGAGAATCGCTCACGGCACCTTTCAGGGTTCCCTGAACAAGGCAGGCACCGAACTGGCCGGCCAGTTCACCCACGAGGCAAACAGCGTTCCGATGACGCTGCGGAAGAAATCAACGCAGCCCGCAAAATAGGCAGGAACCTCCCGGGGAAACACCGAAGCAGAACCCAACAGACATCGTTTGATCATCGCTTGGCCCGGTGCTATTCTTCCGAACACCGGTTGTAGTATATGAAACTTTTGCCATGGAACGTCGGAACGAGACTGCGTCAGATTCGTGGTGGGCACCAGATCGCCCAGGGGCAACGGCTGCCTGTTCTGCGCCATGGTGTGGCGGCAGCGGCGCGCAATGTTCTTCGCGGGGTTCTTCCGCTGGTGTTGGTCATGTGCGTTAGTCTGGCGGAGGGTTTGCCTTTCATCAGCGGCGTGGAGGGACTTAAAGCGAAGGCTGCCGCAGGCGATTCCAAGTCGCAGAACGCGCTGGCTGAAAAGTACTACAAGGGAGACGGGATGCCGCAAAGCGCAGCCGAGGCGGCCACGTGGTATCGCAAGGCGGCTGAGCAGGGCAATCCGAATGCCCAGTCCAGCCTCGGGAAGCTTTATTACAACGGCGAGGGCGTTCCCAAAGACGTTTCGGAAGCGGTCAAGTGGCTCGGCAAGGCGGCGATGCGCGGCGACCTGAAGGCCCAATCGATACTGGGGTTGATTTATGCCAGCGGTGACGGCGTGCCCAAAGATGTGGTGGAAGCCGTCAAGTGGCTTCGCAAGGCGGCGGATCGAGGTGATGCGGAGGCCCAACTCAATTTGGGGTGGATGTACTCAACGGGACAGGGAGTGCCAGCAAACGCGAGCACTGCGGTCAAGTGGTACGACAAGGCGGCAGATCACGGCCTTGCCCAGGCGCAATACGCGCTGGGAGAGTGCTACGCGGCCGGCCGGGGGGTGACCGAAGACATTGGCAAAGCGGTCAAGAGGTTTCGCGCGGCCGCTAAGGAAGGTCTAGCCGAGGCGCAGGTTCAGCTCGGGTCCATGTATTATGGCGGGCAGGGGGTTCCCAAAGATGCAGCGGAGGCATCTGTATGGTTTCACAAGGCCGCAGGCCAGGGCTTTGCGCCGGCGCAGTTGATTCTGGCGTGGATGTACCAAAGCGGCGAGGGTGTGCCTAAAGATGCGGCCGAAGCAGTGCAGTGGCTTCGCAAAGCCGCTGACCAGGGGGATGCCAATGCGCAATGGAACCTCGCGTTTGCGTATGAGAAGGGAGATGGCGTGGCCAAGAGCACGGGCGATGCCGCGAGCTGGTACCGCAGAGCAGCCGAGCGAGCCGGTTCCGAAACCCCGGACACCGCTGCGACTCATCATGAGGGAAGCCGGCGCTTTCTGACACAGGTCTCCGAACCAGCCGGCTGTATCCGCTCCGCCGCCGAGGCGGGTCTGGCTTTCGCCCAGTGCCAGCTCGGCGATATGTATGCCAACGGTTGGGGAGTATCCAAGAATCGTGCGGAGGCAGCAAACTGGTATCGGAAAGCCGCGGCGCAGGGCGTGGTCGAGGCCCAAATCAATCTTTGGGCGAGTTATTCAAACGGCGACGGCGTACCCAAGGATGCCACCGAAGCGGTCAAGTGGCTTGGGCAGGCTGCCGAGCACGGTCTGGCTCTGGCCCAATACAATCTTTCGATGATTTATACCAGCGGTGATGGCGTTCCCAAGAACACGGCGGAAGCCTTGAGACGGCTTCGGGGGGCAGCGGAGCAGGGTTTTGCCGCGGCCCAATGCAAACTCGGCTTGAGGTACATGGCGGGACAGGGCGTGCCGGAAGATGCTGTCGAAGCGGTCAAGTGGTTTCGCAAAGCGGCGGATCAAGGTTACGCCCGGGCCCAATACAACCTGGCGGTCAGTTATGCCAGCGGCCGGGGCGTGTCCAAAGATCCGGCCGAAGCGGCCGGATGGTTTCGAAAGGCGGCGGAGCAAGGTGATCCCAACGCCCAATACAACCTGGCGGTCAGTTATGCCAGCGGAAGCGGTGTGCCCAAAGAAATGAAGGATGCGGTCGAGTGGCTTCGCAAGTCGGCGGAGCAAGACGATCCATCCGCCCAATTCAGCCTCGGCGTGGTTTATGCCAGCGGTGATGGCGTGGCCAAAGATGCCGCCGAAGCAGCCAAGTGGTTTCGCAAAGCGGCGGAACAGGGTAATGTCAACGCCCAATACAACCTGGGACTAAACTACAGCAATGGCGAGGGTGTCGCCCAGGACAACGTTGAAGCCTACATGTGGCTGAGCCTCGCGGCGGCGGCTGGGCAGCGTGACGCCTTGGTCCCGCGCTACAAGCTTTCCCGGGACATGACCGCCGAACAAATCGCCGCAGGCCGGCGGCTTGCGAGCACATTTGTGCCCCGTCAAGTTAGCCGTGCCGTGAACCAAACCGACAAATAGTATTGGGAGAATGACCCCTTGCTGATTCCTGAGCGGACCTCCAAATCATGAATTCGCTTCGGGGAGGCTCCTTATCCTGAAGTCGAACCGGTGCCACGGGGGTGGAACGTAACTATTGGCGAATGCATTCTTCCAACGCTTGGAACAACCTGGAAGTGTCCGGCAGATGGGTGGTTTGACCACCGCTCCTCACCAGACCGAAGCCAGCGCCATAAGCCGGCCCATTGGCGACGCACGCGTTGGTGTGACATTCGGCGATTTGCGTTTGCGCCAGGCCAATCACGCCGGCGCGATCACCGTCCACTTCATACTTCCAGCCCACCAACCGCGCCCCGGGAAACCATTGGCGGAGGTCCGCGATGATCTTGGGTGTCGGCACCAGTTCAGCCAGCAGAATTCCTTGTCGGGTCGAGATCTTGCCGGACTTCAGTTCCGTGAGTTCACCTTGCGGCGAACCGCGCCAGACCTTGCCAAAGGCAAAATCACTGACCGCTGCCGCGTGAAAGACTGCATTCACAGGCTGCCCGCCCAAGGCTTGCAGGCGGGCGCGCAAATCCGCTGTGGTGGTGAAAGTTTGGATGCGGTGAGCGTGGCACTCGCCGCGATAGATGGCCTGCTGGCCGATCAGCAGCGTGGTCTCATGCCCGCGCGCCGCCAGGAAACTCACCAATTCGGAGCCGAGCCGGCCAGTCGAAAAGTTCGTCAGCCGCCGAACATCATCCAGCGGTTCAAAAGTTGGGCCGGCGGTGACTATGCACTGCATCAAGCGGAGGATAGAAGAAGGAGGTGGAGGGAGAAAAGCGTTATTCGGCACTGGCATGGTAACGAAGTTTGCAAAACCGTCTGTTTGGCGTTGTCGGGCCGGGTAAAAAGACGCTTAAATGCCTGCCGATGAAATGTTGTACCGCCGGATACGTGGCCGCCCTGCTGGGCATGGTGGCCGTCGCCGAGCCTCGATGCCAATTTGCGGCGACTCCAGAGCCAATCCATCTGTCACAAGCGGGGCTTCGAGTCGGCATAGATGGCCGGACAGGTGCGTTGGTCGAATTAAAGGATCTAAAGGCGAATCGGAGTCTCATCGGCGACGGGCCAGCGGCGCTTTGGGAACTGGAGTTCCGGACCGGCCAGAACCTGCACACGCTTGGGCCGGGGCAGGCGAAATCATTTCACTGTGAGACGGTGGGGAGCGGTCGTGGCCAGCGTTTGCGGCTGGCCTGGGATGACTTCGGTCTGCCCACAGCGCCCAGGCTGCGAGTTGAGGTCGCCGTCGGGTTGGACGAGAAACTTCCCGTAAGCCGGTGGGGCATCAGCCTGGATGGGTTGAACGATCTGGCGCTCCACAAATTCCATTTTCCGCGCCTGATCAACCTCCCGCGGCAGGAGAATGAATCCCTGGCCGTGCCCGTCTGGCTGGGCCAGCAAACCACCGATGCGCGCCAGCTTGTTTCCGCTGCGGCCGGCCGGCGCCTGGAATGGGCCTATCCGGGCCTCCTTTCACTGCAATGCCTGGCGTTCTACCAACCGGGCGGACCGGGTTTGTATGTCGCGTGCGATGACGCCGCCTCGTTTCGGAAGACGTTCGCTTTCTTCGGTGATGGCCAGAGGAATGTCAGTTGTGAACTGGTGCATCTGCCGGAAAACCGCGACCGGGAGACCGGCCACTGGACGCTTCCTTACCAGATGATGGTTGGGGCTTTTTTGGGCGACTGGGTGACGGCGGCGGAGCGATACCGGGCGTGGGCGACGAACCAAGCCTGGGCCAAGGAGAGCCGGCTGAGCCGCGGGACAGTGCCGGACTGGGTGCTGCACACGGGAGCCTGGGTTTGGAACCGCGGCCCGTCTGCAGGTGTGGTGCCGCCCGCACTGGCCTTGGAACAAAGGTTGGGCCTGCCGGTCAGCGTCTTTTGGCATTGGTGGCATGGGTGCGCTTACGACACGGGTTTCCCGGAATACCTGCCGCCGAGGGAAGGGGCGGAACCATTCAAAGCCGCGTTGCGGTCGGCGCACGCCGAACAGGTCCACGCGCTGGTCTATATGAACCAACGGCTCTGGGGGATGACGACGCGAAGCTGGGCCGAGGAAGGGGCCGAGCGGTTTGCGGTAAAGGGCGCAGATGGAAAGATTAGCCCGGAAGTCTATAACACGTTCGCCAAATTGCCCTGCGCCTCGATGTGCATGGGAACGGACTTCTGGCGGAACAAATACGCAGGGTTGGCGGAGCGAGTGGTCAATGACCTGGGTGTGGACGGGATTTACATGGATCAGGCTTGCACCAGCCTGGCGTGTTACGATGCGGCGCACGGGCATCCGGTCGGAGGCGGAACCTATTGGGTGAACGGCTTCCGCCTGCTGGCGCAGGATATCCGCCAGCGATGCGAGACGCAGTCGCGCGAACGAGCCCGGGCATCGGTCGTTCTCGCCGGCGAAGGCTGCGGCGAGGCGTGGCTTCCGTATCTCGACCTGATGCTCAGCCTGCAAGTGAGCAAGGAACGTTATTTGGCGCAGGACGGGTGGGAAGCGATCCCGTTTTTCCAAGCGGTGTACCATGCGTACGGGGTGACCTACGGGAATTATTCGTCGCTAACGATGCCGCCCTATGATGAGTTGTGGCCGGCTGAGTTTGCGCCGAAGGAGCCGTTGAAACTGCTCGACCGGAAGTTCTCGCGGCAGTTCCTGCTCGAACAAGCCCGCGCCTTCGTTTGGGGGCAACAGCCGACGATTGCCAATTTCCTGCCGTCGCAATTCGAGCAGCGACCGGCGGAGCTCGAGTATTTCATGCGCCTGGCCAGGATTCGCAGCCGGGCCACGAAGTATTTGCTGTATGGAACGTTTCTGCGTCCGCCGGAACTGCAGGTGCCGGCGGCGAGGCTGGACATGTCCCGATTGTCGATTTACGCCGGCCAACAGGGTGGGTTGACGGCGTTTCAGAAAGACTCTCCGCTGGCGCTGGCAGGGGCATGGCGCGCTACCAATGGCGATGTGGCGATTGCTCTGGCGAGCATCGCGGATGTGCCGCTGGCCTTTTCTCTTAACCTGGATGCCAGGAACTACCGGATCCCATCCCGCGCGAGGATTTATCGGACGGATGAAACCGGGCGAACGGAGCTTGGCAGAATTAGAAGGAGCGCGATGCCTTTGCAGATTGCTTTGCCGAGCCGCGGGGCCTGCATCGTCGAGTTTGCCGCAGAGTGAGCACCAAATGCCTGGGTGGAGCATTCAGGTCGTGCCCTGCGGAAGGCGAAATCCGGAATGAGACCACCCATTTCTGTCAAGAATGAGCCCTTTCTCATAATTGCGAGGCGCGGGGCAACTTTGCCGGGGATCGTTAGCCTGCATTCCTCAGTCGATTGCTCTTTGAAACCCATCAGCTCTCAAATAGCCCTTGCTCCTCAAGAACAACGCAAGCGCTGCATGTGATCCGGTGCGGCTCTTAACAGCGAAAGCTTCATTTAGGTCTGCCTCCGCCGTATTCGAAGCCTCGACCTCATCCCCAAAACAACACGTCGGGTTTACCAAGCAGAAGTGCTCAGTCCACTCACCTGGACCAACCTGCGCATAGCAGATCGTTGACGGCATGAACCCACGACCCGGACCACCGTAACTTCCGGGCTCGAAACGGAATTTAGGCGAAGGACTCTGGCTTTTCGCACCTGCGTTCAGACAGCACTTCTTGAATTTCTTTCCGCTCCCGCAGGAGCAAAGGTCATTCCTGGAGGTACTCATAAACCAAAGGTGACACCGTCTCGACACCCCGGCGGCAACCCGCTCATTTGCCGGCCGTTTTGTTCGTTTGCTGATCTTTCTTCTTCTTGATCTTAAGGTCTTCCTTGTTGGGATTGCACTTTTCGCAGGACTTGCCGTCTTTATGAGCCGTCAGGCAGCACTTGTGCTTGCATTCCTTGTCTGCGGCCGCGGCCTTCTCACAACAGGTCAGCTTTTTCTCCTGCTTCTCGGCGGAGCGGGCAGAGCCTGCCAGCAGAGCAATCATACACCCAATGGCAACCAACATCTTCATCGCCTTCATAATCTTCAACTCATGCGGTCTGGAGCCGGCACCCGGGCCAGAAGCCGCCAACGCACGGTCTGGGACCGGGTCTGTCTTATCCGACGCTGACCGTCGCTGCCGCATTCACGAGCAGAGCGGTGAAAAAAGCGTAATCGGTCACTGACGGCGAGGCGGAACGCGGCTGTCCTCAACCGCAGCACGCCGCAACAGACTCGGGTCGAGGCACCCCGCCAATTCCTTCCGCGTCGTTGCCGCTGCGGCTGGGGACAGCCTCGATCCACTCGCTGCCGCTGCCCGACCGTTGCAAAAAAACACAAATTCAACTTGCCGCGCTTTTCCACGCTGGTTAGGGTTTGGTCGGCGGAGCGGTCACGGCTTCGCTCGACCCATGGAAAAACAAACGGAAATCGGCTACAACTCAAAGGTCGAGGGAGACGTAATCGTCACCCGCCTCGACGCGGCGCTAAACTGGTTTCGCTCGAACCTGGACGCGGGCGCGAACTGGGGTCGGAAGAATTCCCTTTGGCCGATGCCAATGGGACTGGCTTGCTGTGCCATCGAGCTGATGGCGGCGGGAGCGAGCCGATTCGACATCTCGCGTTTCGGCGCCGAGGTCATGCGCTTTTCGCCCCGCCAATCCGATGTGATGATTGTCTCGGGCACGGTCACTTACAAGATGGCGCTGGCGGTGAAGCGGATTTATGAACAGATGCCGGAGCCGAAATGGGTCATCGCGATGGGTGCCTGCGCCTCGACCGGCGGCATGTACCGCAGTTACGCGGTGCTGCAAGGGGTGGACCGAATCCTGCCGGTAAACGTTTATGTGGCCGGCTGTCCGCCGCGTCCCGAGGCTCTGCTCGATGCGCTGATCAAGCTGCAAAACCTGGTGGCGAAGGAACCAGCAATGGCCACGCTGAAAAAGGTTGCCTGAGCGCTCACGCTGACCCAACCCCCAATCTGACCGAATGATCGCCCTCGAAACAGCACAACAACTCAGAGCGAAATTCGACGGGCTGATTTCCGAGCCGTCCGAGTTTCGAGGAGAAATCACGCTCAGGGTGTCTGACGCCGAGCGGATGCCCGACATTTGCCGCGTGGCCAAGACGGAGCTGGGGTTTGATTACCTCGTTGATATTACCAGCCTGGACAACTACGGCGACGACCCGCGTTTCACGATCGTTTATCACCTTTATGGCTACGGCCACCTGTGCCATCTCCGCCTCAAAACGGATGTCAGCGAGGAGAAAGGCGAGTTGCCCACCGTCACTGGCGTGTGGCGCACCGCCGATTGGCACGAACGGGAGATTTACGACATGATGGGCGTTCGCTTCCGAGGCCATCCCGACCTGCGCCGGATTTTAATGTGGGAAGGCTACCCCTATTTTCCGTTGCGGAAGGACTTCCCCCTGGCCGGCAAACCGAGCGATGTGCCGGAGGTCGCTTTCACTAATCCGGCGCCGCTGGAGGGTGGCCCCTTCGTTACCATCGCCGGCGGCAAGGACACGGTCGCACGCGAACCACGGGTGCGGATTCCCGAAACCGACTAAATGACTGAACTGCGCGAAATCCAGTTGCCGGATGCGGCGGCTCAGGCCTCCTCCGCTGAGAATGCCCGGGAGTTGCGGGGCGAGAAGATGGTCTTAAACATGGGGCCTTCGCACCCGGCCACGCACGGGGTGTTGCGCATTGTGCTGGAGCTCGACGGTGAGATCATTACCAAGGCCAGGCCAGAGATCGGTTATCTGCACCGGGGCGACGAGAAGATCGCGGAGAACATGACTTACACTCAGTTCATTCCGTACACCGACCGGCTGGATTACCTGGCGCCGCTGGCCAACAACGTGGCTTATGCGCTGGCGGTGGAGAAGCTGATGGGCATCGACCAGCAGTTGCCGCCGCGCTGCCAATACATTCGGGTGATTTGCTGCGAGCTGGCGCGACTCTCCTCGCATCTGCTGGGCGTGGGCTGCTATGCGATGGATTGCGGGGCGTTGACGGTGTTCCTGCACACCTTCACTGAACGCGAGAAGATTTATAATCTGTGCGAGTCACTGACGGGCGCGCGGTTCACCACCGCCTACACGCGCATTGGCGGGCTTTCGCGTGACCTGCCCCCGGGATGGGTGGACCAATGTCGGAAGTTCCTGAAGGAAGTGGTCGTCAACATCGCCGAGACCGAGACCTTCCTCACCCGCAACCGCATTTTCATGGACCGCACCCAGGGCGTCGGCGTCATCCCCAAAGAGGTCGCCATCGACTATGGGCTGACCGGTCCCAACCTGCGGGGCAGCGGCGTGGAGCACGATTTGCGCAAGGACCAGCCGTATCTGGTCTATAGCCAACTGAAGTTTGATGTGCCGGTCGGTTTGGCGGGGGATTGCTACGACCGCTACCTGGTGCGCATGGAAGAGATGCGCCAGAGCGTGCGGATTCTGCATCAGTGCCTGGACCAGTTGCCCGGCGGCCCGGTCAATGTGCCGGATGGCAAGGTTGCGCTGCCGCCGAAGGATCGCGTGCTCACGCGGATGGAGGAATTGATTCATCATTTCATCAACGTGACACAGGGTGTGAACGCACCGCCCGGCGAGATCTACTTCGGGCATGAGAATCCGAAGGGGGAATTGGGCTTCTATATCAATAGCAAAGGCGGAGGCACGCCGCACCGGCTGAAGATCCGGTCGCCGTCATTCGTCAATCTCAGCATCCTCTCGCATCTGCTGCCGGGCCAGATGCTCAGCGACGTCGTGGCGATTCTCGGGTCGTTTGATTTCGTGATGGGGGAGTGTGACCGATGAGCGAGATCCACCTAACCGAGCCAATCCCGAACTTGCTGCTGGACCAGCCGGATTTCACGGTCCCGGCGGCGCTTGTGGCCGAAATCGACGAGCTGATCACCCATTATCCGAGCAAGCGGAGCGCATCCCTCATGCTGCTGCACGCGGTGCAGGAGAAGTTCGGCTATGTTTCGCGGCAGGCGGTGGAATGGATTGCCGCCAAACTGGAACTTCAGCCGATCAACGTTTACGAACTGGTCACCTTCTACCCGATGTTCCAGCGAGAGCCGGTGGGCAAATTCCACTTGAAAATCTGCCGCACGCTGAGCTGCGCGCTGGGCGGTTCCCACGCGCTGCACGAACACTTCTGCACGAAGCTCGGCCTGAACCCGCGCGCGCACGGCGCGCAGACGACGAAGGACGGGAAGTTTACGGTCGAGTTTGTCGAATGCCTGGCCGCCTGCGGCACGGCGCCGGTGATGATGTGCAACGACACGTTCCACGAAGGCGTTTCGCAAAAAAGAGCGGACGAGATTCTGGGGGAGTGCAAGCAATGAACAAACCATTCAGTTGTCGCGCCGTAGGAACACCGGTTGCCCGGTAACCCCTTCACAGATCCCATCGAGCCAATGGGAGAGCGGCTATTTCTGGTTGAACTCGGTTGCGAATCGGAAGGACTCCACATA
>JBAXTC010000206.1:0-10742 GCA_037130375.1 Verrucomicrobiota bacterium
ACGGAGGTGTAACGGAGGTGTAACGGAGGTGCAACGGAGGTGTAACGGAGGTGCAACGGAGGTGTAACGGAGGTGCAACGGTGGCGGTCAGATGTCGCTCACTGAAATCAAGCCGGGTTTGCTCACGAAAACTGAGCCAGCCTGGAGGGGGTGGCTCAGCAATAATGAGCAGACATCAGGCGCAGGCGCTGGGACGCCTATTAAAGGGGTTGGCTCCTGTTCATGCGCTTGAACACCGTGAAGACCTACTTGGAAAGGAAAAATGACTCTTAACGAATGGCTCACTTTAAGTGAGCGCAGGTGGTCTGATTCTCGTGAGCGCCATCGCCTCCCAAACGCACGCAAATAAATACCAGAAATAACTTGAAAACCAACTCCAGAAAATACTAAAACAAGCCCGCAAGGGGTGGGTCAGTTTGAAGTGACCCGAGGTGGGTCAGTTTGATTCGACCGCTGACACGCAGCAGCCACCGCTCCACTGGACAACGCGCGATTGTTGCGCGCGCGATTTGCTTATTTGACGTTTGGGGATAGATTTCTGACTATATCTATGAGCGAACCAATTGTTTTTCAGAAGTCTCCGATCATTCTGGAGGCCAAGCCGGGCACGTATTGGTGGTGTGCGTGCGGACGATCCAAGGGCCAGCCGTTCTGCGACGGGGCACATAAGGGCACGGGCCTGGGGCCGAAGAAGGCAGAAATCACGGTGGCCAAGGCGGTGGCGTGGTGCGGATGCAGGCACTCGCAGAATGGGCCGTTTTGCGACGGATCGCACGCTAAACTGTGACGAGTGACGAGTGGCGAGTGGCCAATCACGGATCACTGGTCACAAGTCACGTTTTCTTCTTAAAGATTTCGCTGGGATCGGCAAGGTTCAGCTCGGAGAGGTCCAGGCCGGCACCCGGATCGCGTTCGTGGGCGATCTGAAGTTGGACGGCCATCTGTTTGATGGCTGGGCCAGCGAAATATTTCACGGCACCCACGCTGACCTGCGCTTTGAAAATGACGGTCAGGAGTGAATTTTCATCGATGCACATCACGAAGAGGCTGAATGTTTCGCCTTGGTGATAGATGCTGTTGAAATTGGTTTCATGAACCAGTTTGGCGATGGTCTGGTTGGCCATGTAAGCGCCGGAAGCCAGTGCGGCAATGGTGGTGAGGTCGAACTGACGGGTGTCTCCCTGGCTGGTAATGAGGAAACCGGCTTTGTCGATGATCAGCCCGGTGGTGGCTTCGCTCTTCTCGAGCAACTCGCGCAGTTCGCCGTCGAGACACTGAATGTCTTCCTCGATAAGTTGAGGCAGGGTGGCCATGTCATGCGTACTGCGGGGTTCCCTGGCTGATGAATTTGTTGAGCAACATCCGGGTGATCATGTTGAGGGTCTCAAAAACGCCTTCGCATTTGTGGGCGGTGGAGGTGAAGGATGGGGCTTGGACGTCGCGATTGTTCAAGAGGAACTCCAGGTATTCCACCGGAGCGACATTGGGCAGATCGTGCTTGTTGTACTGCAGCACGTAGGGAATCTCGGCGAGGTTGAGTTTGAGGGTTTTGAGGTTCTCTTCGAGGTTCGTGAAGCTCTCGACGTTCTCGGGCATTTTTTCGTATTGCGAATCGGCCACGAAGACGATGCCATCGACGCCGCGCAAAACGAGCTGGCGCGTGGTGTTGTAAATGACCTGGCCGGGGACGGTGTAGAGCTGGAACTTGGTCTTGAAGCCTTTGATCGACATAGCTTCGATGGGCAGGAAATCGAAGAACAGGGTGCGGTCAGAGCTGGTTGCCAGGGAGACCAGTTTGCCCTTGTTGCCCTGGGCGGTCTGCACATGATCATACACTTGGACCAGATTGGTGGTCTTGCCACCCATCGCCGGTCCGTAATAGACGATTTTGACCTGAAGTTCTTTGGTGGCTTGATTGATAATGGCCATAGCGTTATTTGGGCTTGTGATCCAGCTCCGCCGCCAGGGCCGCCAGTTGCGCAGTCGGCAACGGCTCGCCGGCGCGGCCGAATGCCGCGAAGAAAATGGCGTTCACCCGGAAAATCTTCCAGGGCACGTTGCCCACTGTAAAGTTGAGGTTATTGAGTTCGCCCATGCGCAGTTCCTTGGTGCATTGGTTAACTTTGCCGAAGATTTGCGGCAGAAAGGCCGCCAGTGTGTCGCCATTGAGGTCTGCGGAAAGCCGGCTGGAGACCATCAGGCCGTCCGGCAAAGCAATGAGAGTGCCCGCGACTCCATCCAAACCTGCCGCCCGCGAGACGACTTCGTTGGGCGTGGCGTACTTGGCGGCGAACTTGATGCCGGGGGAAGCATTGGGCTTGGCTTCGGAACTCGGCTCTTGCGGTTGGTTGGAAGAGTCGTCCCAAACGTAGAAATTCGTGTCGGCGGATTTGGCGGGCTCGGACTTGGCCGGCGGCGTCATCCTGGGGCTGCCAGACTCTGGTTGAGGCAAGCCAAAGAACAGGTTCGGGATGGCGTCATCGACAGCAACTCTTCGTTTCGCTTTGCCTGCCTCGTGTTGCCGCGTCAGAAAGAGCGGGGCGACAATTTTCAACGGCAACTCCAGCACGGTCGTGTCATGCATGGACGCGGCAGGCAGGGGCACAGGTCTGATCCAGGAACGGAGCGCCTTCCAAGTGAATGCGACCCGGCCCTGCTTGAGCGCGTGCTCGACAACTTCGGCCGGCAGCGCAACCTTGGCATCGACCAGGTTTAATTGGACGATTTCCTTGCGCACGGCTTCGGGCCAAGCTTCCGCGAGCGATGGGAGACTGACGACGATGGGGGCGAGAGCACTCGCGGTATTTTCGGGTGCCGGCACGAGAACCGGGGCAGCAGGAGGCGGGTGGCCGCCCAAGTTGCGGACTGGCCGGGAGGCGGGACTCATTGCGGGAGCGTTCAGCGGGAGCGCTGCCGGCGGAAGTGGTGTTGGAGAGAACGTGATTGAGCTGCGGGGTGGCGGCGTCAGAGCGGGAGGCGGCGGTGGGGCAGCGTGGCGCGGAGTCTGGGGAGCGGGAGGGGGTGTTTCAGGATGGGTCAGACCAACGGAAAAGGCTAATCCCTGGCCGTGACGCTCGAAGGGGCTGTGAATTTCGGCCGGGACTTCGACCAGCTTTTGCTCGCGCCGACGCATGATTAAGGCCGGGTTGAGCCGGGTAAGAACCTCGGCCAACGGGAGGGGGATGAGAACCCGGTCCTGATCGTCTTCCGAAGTGAAGAGGTCCGGTGCGGCCTCGCGCAACTCGCCAAAGGAGATTTTCACAACACCGCTCGAGAGCTGAGCCAGAATCTTTTCGAGCGGAACGCAAATGGTCAAGGCGCCGGCATGCGGGTGTTTGAGGCGGGGTTGCAACGCCAGGGGCAATCCGGTGATGATTGGCTGCAAAGGCAGCTCGATGCCTTTGCCGTTGTGGATGCCGTTTTTGTGTGGCGGCATGATTTTTTTGACCGAATCGGAAGCAAGCGCGGGAGCCAGCCTGGACTGGCTGGTCGAAGCAACACTGGGCCGAGCGGCGGGGTGGTTTTCCGCGGGGGTGTCGCTCAGCCTCCGCAGCAGATTCTGCAGGAAGCCGGCCATCTTTGCTCTTACGGAGTGAGCTAGCGAACTCATGTTACGTCAATTGTTTCAAACCGGTGCAGACCCAAATATCCGAATGGGGCGAATCCCAGCTCGCAAACCGCCCGGGACGGGACATCCCTTGCGGCATGTTGGCATTACTGGCCCTTAGCACACGCTTCATGTGGTTTGTTTTGTTTGAACTGCTTCTATCGGGTACTGATGCAGGAACTATGCCACGGTCGAGCCAATTCCCTGGACTCTCTGAACTTCCGTGGCCTGGTGGCCATCCGGTTTAGGCTGGGGGGGGATGGGGTTGTCTCATCAATGGACTGGTTGTCCTATTGCTGCCCGTTTTTGCCGCGGCGCGGGCCCTCTAGGGAGGCTTGGGTGCGCTGAATCCACGCTCTGCCGCAAGGGTGTCAGGCTCAGAATCTCGAAAAACTGCGGAATCGAGGCAGCAAGGAATGGCCCTTGCTGCTAAGCGGCGAGAAGCAGGTTTGATTTTGAGGCTTGAGTTTATTCTGATATCGAGTTAGCGATTGACGTAAGAACCGATGGACACGCGTCACAGAATTCTGCTGGTGGATGACGATCCGGATTTGCTGGTGGTGTACCAGGAAATCCTGGGGCAATTGCCCAGCCGGCCGGAAATCCATACGGCGGTTTCAGGCGCACGCGCCTTGGCCATGCTGGAGGCCGAGCCTTTCCGACTGCTCATTTGCGATTTGAAGATGCCGAGGATGGACGGCTTGCAAGTTCTTTCCATTGTGCGCCGCAAATACCCGGAACTGCGGACGGTGGTGCTGACCGCCGTTATGGACGAGCAGTTCCGGTCGCGCGTTTACGCGTTGGGGGTGGATTTGTTTTGGAACAAGCCCGGCACCGAGCAGGAAATCAAGATGTTTCTGGAATGTCTCGAATCCTTGCTGGGGCGCGAAACCGAAACTGGTTTTCGCGGCGTGCAAAGCAAGAGCCTCATGGACATCATTCAGTTGGAGTGCATCTCGCAAAGTTCATCGGCGCTGCGCATTACGAACGGCCCGCTCACGGGAAGAATCTGGATACAGGAAGGGGAAATCATCGATGCGGAAGCCGGCGATCTGCGCAACGAGCCCGCCTTTCACAAGATACTGTCCTGGAGGGCCGGCAACTTTGAGATGCTGCCAGGGGAACCGAGCCGGCCACGGACCGTTTTCAAATCCTACAATGCGTTGCTGCTCGAATCGGCTCAGGCTCTGGATGAGTTGCGGGGCGGGGTGACGGCCGAAGACACGCCACCGAAGGCTTCATCGCCGCTGGCGGCCCTGTCGCAAGTCGAAGGGGTGGAGTTTGTGCTGGCGATGAAAGCCGGCGAAACGAGTCACCAGGTCGCCCGTGGGCTGGAGAACCCCGAACGGATGGCGAAATGGTCGCGGCAGAGCCTGGAACGATTTCGGGAGCTGGGCGAGCGGCTGCACGCTGGACCGCTCGATCAAATCCAGGGTCTCGGCCAGCAACGTCATGTCACGCTGGCCTGCCAGGGCGATACAGACTTCTGTGTAGGCTGGGCGCACTCGATGACGCCGGAACGAATGCGGGAGATGATGAAGAAGGTTTTAGCGCTATGGGTTTCCTGAGTTATTTTGCCAAACCTGCGCCCGCGTTGTTGCGCTTGCCTTCCGGCAGCTTCACCGTGGATCGGGAAGGCTCGGTGCTGGTGGGCACGTTGCCCTCGAGCTATCCGGCCGCCTTGGTGAATGACATCGCCCGGCAGGTGCTGGCTGTTTTTCACGACGCGGCAGCGGCGCAACTGCCCCTCTCCGAGATGGTGATCGACTACCCGAGTTTGAAGATTGCCGCGCGTGAATTGCGCGGCGGCGCGATCATCTTTCTCTCGCCCAGGGCCTCTTACGCACCGGCGAATCCAAGCTAACCGCATCAACTTATGGCCAACAAGAAACTGGACCAACTCGTCGATCAGGTGGAAAACTATGTCGAGTGCTGGAAGCAGTTCAACCGCTTCGTAACCCTGGCCCGGACCAAGAAGTTCACTGTGGAGGATGACAACCAGTTCCTTGAAACCAAGAGTATTCTGATCCAGGAATTGGAATTGATACTGGCGGCTGTCGAAATCGCTTCTCCGAGCCGCGAGGAAATCCACATTGTGGTGGGCGATGCCCCGTCGTTGCGCTACCTGAGCGAGCTGAACGAAGGCATGTTGCGCAACATTGAAAACCAATGGCACAAGATCTATATCGACTGGCACGCGATTCTCGGCCAACTGAAAGTCCGCCAGCGTGCTGAGGGAGCCAAGTCGGGCATCGGCTCGATGTTCGGCAGAAAACGAAAGTAGCGCTGTGGTATAGGCGTGGGTCGCTGAGTTGATTTTGCGGCTTGTCCTCGAGCTAATTTTATCGTTTTTAGACGCGATGCCAGACTGGTTTGTTGTTATCCTGCTCGGAATTATTGAAGGGATTACCGAATTCCTGCCCGTTTCGTCCACCGGCCACCTGCTCATTGCTGAAAAGTGGCTGCATATCCACCAAAGCGACCTGTTCAACGTCGTGATCCAGGCCGGCGCGGTGCTCGCGGTGATTCCACTATTTCACCAGCGGTTCCACCAGTTTCTATTCCGCTGGCGCGAGCGGCCGACGCAGGACTACGCGGCGAAACTGGCGCTGGCCTTCGTGCTGACGGGCGGCATCGGTTTCATCCTGGAGAAGAAAGGGTTTAAATTGCCCGAACACCTCGCCCCCGTTGCCTGGGCACTGTTGATCGGCGGCATCGGCTTTGTTGTCACCGAGGCCTGGCTGCGAGGCAAGACGCTCAACGATCATGTGACGTGGACGATGGCGGCTGCTGTTGGGCTGGCCCAGATTGTCGCTGCTGTTTTTCCCGGTGCATCGCGCTCCGGCACGACCATCCTGGTCTGTCTGTTGCTGGGGTTGGCGCGACCGGCTGCAACGGAATTCTGTTTTCTGGTTGGCATCCCGACGATGCTCGCGGCGAGCGGCTTGAAAATCTTTAAGGCGCTCCACCATCCGCCACCCGGCGCGGTCCCGGAACGTTGGGGGGCCGTGCTGCTCGGCTTCATCGTATCGGCGATCATTTCTTTCATCGCCGTGAAATGGCTGCTGCGTTATGTGCAGACGCACCCCTTCACGCTTTTCGGCTGGTATCGGATCGGGTTGGCCGTCTTGATTGGGATATTGCTGCTGGCGGGGATTAGTTGAAGGGCGGCGCAAGCCTCAGGGCTGCGGCATTGCGGGGATGAAAATCTTTTTCCCCGGTATCAGCAGGTCCGGTTTCAAACCCGGATTTGCGTCGAGAATCTGTTTCTGGGTGACCTTGATTTTCTGCTCGCGGCAGGCTTGCACAATGGCCGAGAGCGTCTCGCCCGGTTTGACCAGATGTTCGACGCCTTGCTGCGGCCTGGCCGGCTTGTCAGGAACAGGGTTGTCTTTGACCGCTGGGGCGGGCTTGGGTTTCGCCTGCGGCAAGGGCGTCTCGAGCACCTTGCGCAGTCTTTCCAATTGCTTCTGCACTAATTCGGAATCGTCCCTCCGTTTGCGATCAACTTCTTCGACGCCTTTGGCCACGCGCTTCAAATCCTCGGGCGTGGCCCAGTTGCCCGGCGGTTTCGAGGCCAGCTCGCGCACACTTTCGATTTCGTGGTGCAGCGCCTCCACCCGCTTGGCCAGCGCCTCCTGGCGCTCGATCAAATCGTCGATCCTGCCGTTCAGCTTGTCCAGCCTCTCTTGCATCGCCGCGTCTTGGGCGCGCGCGGCGGGCATCGACCAGATCGCCAGGATAACCAACAAAAAGGAAATTCGTTTCATGCGCCGAACATAGGAATCTCCCCAGCCAAGTTCAAGGGACAAAGTGGTTCTTCACGGGGGGGACCAAGGCTGGTCCGCCGAAAACATCGATAAATCATCCCACGCTTGATCCGCGGCTCGATCCTCCTAGATTAGACCGGTGACGGTTTTGGACGCTATTAAACGCAGCACGGAGTTTCTGGCCAGGAAAGGCGTGGACTCGCCGCGGCTGCAAACGGAGCTGCTGCTGGCGCAATTGCTTGGGTCGCCGCGGATGCAATTGTATCTTAACTTTACGCGCGTGCTCACGCCGCCGGAGGTCGAGAGCTTCCGCGACCTGATCAAGCGGCGTGGCCAACGCGAGCCGTTGCAGCATATCCTGGGTTCGACCTCCTTTTGCGGTCTTGAAATCACTGTCAACAGGGATGTGCTCATTCCCCGCCCCGAAACCGAACTGCTTGCGGAGCGCGGCTGGACCTTCCTCAATCAACTGTCAACGATCAGCCAGCAACCATGCACTGCTCTGGACTTCGGGACGGGCAGCGGCTGCCTGGCCATCGCACTGGCGTTCAAAAGCCCAGCCGCGCAGGTCCGGGGCATCGACCGATCGCCAGAAGCGTTGGTGGTGGCGCGGGAAAACGCCATCCGCCACGGCCTGGCCGGCCGCATCCAGTTCCACCACGGGGACGGCTTTGCGGCGGTGCCGGCGGGAACGCAATTTGATCTCATCATCAGCAACCCGCCGTATATTCCGAGCGCCGAGATCGCCACGTTGCAACCGGAAGTGCGCGATTATGATCCGCGCGGCGCGCTGGATGGCGGGCTGGAAGGTTTGGATTATTATCGGCGGTTGGCGGTGGAATCGGGGCCGTTTCTGAGATTGGGAGGACGCCTCATGCTCGAATTTGGCGACGGCCAGGCGGAGAGCGTGCGCGACATCCTCGATCTGCAAAAGTGGATTGTCGAATCGATCCAGGAGGACTACAGTCACCAGCCGAGAATCTTGATTGCGCGGCGCGATTAACACGCCCGCGACCGGAAACAGTGTGTCGCAGTTTGAATCATGGACAGTTTATTAATTAAAGGCTCGGTGCCCTTACATGGCGAAGTCACCATCAGCGGCGCCAAGAACGCGGTGCTGCCGATCATGGCGGCGGCTTTGCTCACCGACGAGCCTTGCCTCATCCGCCGGGTGCCAAACCTCAGCGATGTGAGGTTCATGGGCCAGATACTTACCTGGCTTGGCGCGCAAGTGCGATTTGAAGGCGATGCCGTGCATATCCATGCCCGGAAAATAAAAGGCACAGGCGATTACGATTTGATCCGCAAGATGCGGGGATCGATTTGCGTGATGGGCCCGCTGCTGGGCCGGTTGAAGAAGGCGACGGTGTCGTTGCCGGGCGGCTGCGTCATTGGCGCGCGGCCCATTAACCTGCACCTGAAAGGATTTGAAGCGCTGGGCGCGAAGGTGGTAATCCAGGGCGGCTACGTTCAGGCCAGCGCCAAACGGTTGGTGGGCTCCGCCATATTTCTGGGCGGCCGGTCCGGCTCGACGGTGCTTGGCACAGCGAACGTGATGATGGCCGCCGCGCTGGCCGAGGGCATCACGGTTATCGAAAGCGCCGCGTGCGAACCGGAAGTAGTGGACTTGGCAAACTTTCTCAGTGCGATGGGCGCGAAGATCGCCGGCGCCGGCAGCCCCACCATCACCGTCACCGGCGTCGAGGCTTTGCACGGCGCCGAGCACGAAGTGATTCCTGACCGCATCGAGGCGGCGACTTACGCCATCGCCGCCATCGCCACCAACGGCGAAATTACGTTGCGGGGGGCGCGCGCGGACCAGATGCGGGCGGTGCTGGATAAGCTCAAAGACGCGGGCGCGAAAATTGAGCGCAACGGGGCGGAGATGACCATCCGGCGCAACGGCCGGTTGAAACCGGTGGATATTACGACGCTGCCTTACTCAGGCTTTCCGACTGACGTGCAGGCGCAGATGATGGCGTTGATGACTTTGACACCCGGCATCAGCATCATCACCGAGCGGATTTTTGAGTCGCGATTCATGCACGTGAGTGAATTGACGAGACTGGGGGCAGACATAGAAATCGAGGGGCCGAGCGCGATTGTGAAAGGCGGCAAACCGTTAAGTGGCGCGCCGGTGATGGCGAGCGATTTGCGGGCATCGGCCGCGCTGGTGATCGCGGGTCTGGCCGCGCGCGGCACCACCCAGGTGAATCGCGTCTATCACATCGACCGCGGTTACGAGAACATCGATGGCAAGCTGCGGCAACTGGGCGCGCGCATCGAACGGATTGAGGAATCATGACCAAATTAATAGCTGCCTTCATCATCATCGCGGTGCTTTACGGCGGCTGGCATCTGTTTTTGTATTGGGAGAAGGTCCAGAACGAGCAGGAAACCAGGCAGAAGCAGGAAGCCGTGACGGCGGTGGTGGAGGAACAATTGGCTGGCCTTCCGGACAAGCTCGGTCCATCGTTGCAGTCTGCGAAGAAGCACAGCGCGACTGCGCTGAAAACCTGGCTGAAGAACTACGGACGCATGGTGCAGGATCCGCGCAAGGCCTGGATTGAGCTGGATTACTGCGTGTTAGTCTCGCACGAAGATCTTCCTGAGGCCCGGCGCGTCTTCGCCGAAGTGAAAGAGCGCACGCCGCCATCCTCGCCCGTCTGGCCGCGGGTGAAGCAGCTCGAAAAGACGTACGAATAAATATTTTTCTGGCCATGCAGATGGCAGCCACCTATTCTCATGCAGCACAGATTTGGCAAACGAAAGACTTTATATGGACGTAATTTTTAACTGTCCCAGGTGCGAACAGGAGTTGGCAGTCGATAGCTCGGGCGCAGGGAGCGCGATCCCCTGCCCCGCGTGTGGTGAGACCATCACCATCCCGGCGCCGGAAACAATCGTTCCGCGGCCTGGGGTGGAAGGCGGCCCCGGGGTGCCGCGTTTCGAGGTGCATCCTGTAAACGCCATCGCCTCTTCAGCAGCCGCCAAAGTGGAAATGCACTTGCGGGTGCCGTCGCACTCGAGCCCCAGTGCGAGCCTGATCGAGAAGCCGCTGGTTCCGCTCGATGTCACGGCGAAGGAGACCGACAAGAAGATCCGCGTCCGGACGATCAAGCACACTGATTGCATTGAGGTGGGCCATGATAAGTTCGACGAGGTGGTGACGAATTTTCTGGTCAAGGTTGGCGAACTCAATGTCATCAGCATCACGACGCTGACCTATACGCACTTGGATATTGGCACGCAGAAGCTGTTGACCGATTTTGGCATCCTGGTCGTTTATCGGGGTTGAGCCGTGACCCTCCGTTCGGATGCCCTGCCCGCAGACCAGCTTGACTTGCCGTCCGCGCATGGTTACC
>JBAXTC010000207.1:0-10740 GCA_037130375.1 Verrucomicrobiota bacterium
CCATATAGCACCTCCGTTGCACCTCCGTTGCACTTCCGTTGCACTTCCGTTGCACTTCCGTTGCACCTCCGTTGCACCTCCGTTGCACCTCCGTTACACCTCCGTTACACCTCCGTTACACCTCCGTTACACCTCCGTAGGCGATACGGAGGTACTACGGAGGTGTAACGGAGGTACTACGGAGGTGTAACGGAGGTACTACGGAGGTGCAACGGAGGTATTTCGGAAGCGTTCCAGGGCGGATGGGCTGTCGTTACCAGGGAGGATGGTCTGGTCTGGACGCATTCGGGATCGGGGGACGCATTGAAAACATTCGAATTCACCAATGAATGCGGTCTTTCTGTTAATCGCTTTCGTAACACCCTCTACCAGGGTCTAATGCACGCTTCATTCCCTAAAGTCAAAACGAGCGCCGCCCAAACCTGCGAACGCAATCGCAGCCACGTCGAGATGCGCTGCCTGATCCCTTTTGTCAGCGTCGCGGTCTCCTGGATGAAAAAGTGCCCCAACTCACGCCGGGCCAGCTTGAGCGGCTTCTTTGATGCAATGTCCGCCAAAACAGTCTCAAGAAGTCTTCTTCCTTGTAACGATCCGGTGCTCCCCAAAGGATTTCGAGACAAGGCGATGGAACTCGGCTAAGCTGCTGGACCATGAATTCAAGAACAACCACTTGTGGAACAAAAAGGACAATTTACGGCCAGTCCTCCTGGCGATTGGCTTCCGCCAATGTGGAAGCCTATATCACGGAAATGGGCGGGCAGTTGGGACCGGTTACGTTTGATCGGAAGGGCCGGAAACTCGAACCCTACTCGGTGGCCCCGTGGGCGCAAGAGCCGGTTGACACTTCGCTGCCGCCAATTATCCGGGCGTTGCGAGGAGACTTCTTCTGTCTGCCTTTCGGTGGCAATGCCACCCCTTTTCGCGGGGAAAAACATCCCGTTCACGGTGAGACGGCCAACGCCCGGTGGCGGTTCGAGAGCTTGGAAACCCGCGCCGGCCGAAGTTGTCTCCACCTGAGCCTTGCCACAAAGGCCCGGCCGGGACGGGTGGACAAACGGATCTGGCTCGTGGACGGCGAGGATGTCGTTTACTCCCAGCACGCAGTGTCGGGCATGAGCGGCCCTATGAATCTCGGGCATCATGCCATGCTCAAGTTCCCCGATGCGCCGGGCAGCGGGCTGATTTCCACCAGCCGCTTTGTGTATGCCCAGGTCTTTCCACAAACCTTCGAACGGCCTGAAAACCGCGGCTATGCAGCGCTGAAACCGGGTGCCGAGTTCCAATCCCTCGAAAAGGTTCCCACCTTGACCGGCGAGACGGCGGACCTGAGCCGCTACCCCGCTCGACGCGGCTTCGAGGATCTGGTCATGCTGGTGAGTGATGCGACAGTTCCCTTTGCTTGGACGGCGGTCGCCTTCCCGGAACAGCGCTACGTCTGGTTTGCCCTGAAAGATCCGCGCATTCTGCCGGAGACAATCTTTTGGATCTCGAACGGGGGACGGCATTATCCGCCCTGGAGCAGCCGCCATGTCAATGTCATGGGATTGGAGGAGGTCTGCTCTTATTTCCATACTGGGTTAGCCGAATCCGCGCGAAAGAACCCCATCGCTGCCAAAGGGTTTCCCACCTGCATCGTGCTGAACCCCAGGAAGGCCCTGGCGGTGCCTTACATTACGGGTGTGGCCAAAATCCCCCGCGGATTTGATCGGGTAGTTTCGATTGTGGCCGACGCCGGCAACCGCGCCGTCATCCTCGAATCGGCCTCCGGCAAGCAAGCCCGGGCCGCAGTCCAACTCGACTTCCTGAACGCGAGCGCTGCATGGTGTCAACCGAGGGCGGTTGGCTTGGCACTCATGCTGGGGCGGTTGGCTGGCACGGCCCTTGTCTAGCGCAAACGCCGACCAGCACCAGCGTCAGTTTTGCGGAAATGTCCAAAGCGGATTGTAATGCCTCTATCCGGTGGATGACCTGGTGATCGTGTCAAACCACGCCGAATGCCGAACCTTGTTGGTGCCGCTCTGCGTATTGGCCACCCATATTGACTGCGTCTCGATCCGGGTGGAACCGATGGTTATAACGATTTCCTGGTGGCTTCGATGAGGAATTGAGTGACTTCACAGATGAACCGTGCTTGTGCCTCGTTGACGTCAACATTTTCGATTACCGAACGCTTGAACCGGATTGAGCAGGTTACACCACTGTATTCGACGAATCCCAAGGTGAGGGTTCTGCTCAGAAAATAATAAAGAAGTGCGATTCCAACAGCAATCACGATGGCTAAAAAATATCCCGGGACCGAGATCCCCGAATGACTCCCCGCCGATGCAATAGCGCCGGGAATATGCAAAAGGAAACCAAATAGAAAGAATAGCAGCAAGGCTTCTTTCCATGGCTTGTGGTACCCGTAGTATGTCGAACACACATTGCCGATAGGTATCATTTTGTGCTCTGTTCCGGAGAGTGATGCCGATGAAAACTCAACCCGCTTTTGAGAAACTCGGATCGAAGTCGTCGGATCCACTTTCAGAAGCGCGAGGAACCACGAAATCAGGCCGCCTGCACGGCCGACGACTCTAACATAGTTCCCGTCCTGATCGATAGGTTGATTGTTGGATACTTTCCATTCTTTGATCACTAGCGCTGACATATTGGTTTGGTTGGTGGTGGAAAAATGATAGGAACTTGCTTAATTTGCTTTTGACGCTACGCAAGACAGGGAGAATCGCATTCGCCATATTTTGCATATCTGGCGTGAATTTACGCCTTTCCGGGCAGATTGCAACTATATTGCACTAATCATTGGAACTCTTCCGCACGTTAGGCTTGCCAAACGCTCCGGCATCACTAAATTTAGCGGCTCTTTGATTAATATGTCTTTGTACACGTCAAAAGCCTTTCTGGCGCTGGCACCGCAACCGCAGGGCGGACCGCCGGCCCCGGTCTGGCAGAGCCTGGTGCCTCTGGTACTGCTGGTCGTGGTGTTTTGCTTCGCCCTCATCCGGCCTCAGCAAAAGAAGGCTAAAGACCATGCCAACCTCTTGAAGGCCGTTCGGGCTGGCGATAAAATCGTCACTTCCGGCGGCATCGTGGCTGTGGTCGTCACCGTGAAAGAAAAAACCCTCTCTGTTCGCTCGGCGGATGCCAAATTCGAAATCACCAAGTCCGCCATTGCGGAAATTACCGAGCGTAGCGGTGAACCCAGCCAATCCTAGTTTGCTCTCATGAACCGAAATAATCTTTGGAGATTTGTCCTCGTCGTCCTCGTCGTTCTTTGGTCCCTTTACGAGCTGTATCCGCCCCAGCCGCGCGACCTCCTGCTGGTGTTCCGTGAAAAGTCGCAGGTCCGCGACACCAACTTCACCGCCATTTTGCGCAAGGCGCAGGATTTGCAGAAGGCCATGCCCGAGAAGCCCTACGACAACCTTATGGAGGCCATCGGCACCAACGACATCACCCGTTACTACCCGTTCTACGGCGCCAAGAACGAACTGCACCCAACCACTTTCATCATGAACCGACTCCAGCGTCAGGCCGCTGGGCGAATTCGGCTGGGGCTGGACCTGCAAGGAGGCACATCGTTCCTCGTAAGCATGGATACCAACCGGTTAACTGAGGCATCCGATGCCAGCTCCGCCCTGTCCCATGCCGTCGAAGTGCTCCGCAAGCGCGTCGATAAATTCGGCGTCGCCGAACCGCTGATTCAACCCGAAGGCAATAACCGGATTCTCGTCCAACTGCCCGGGTCGTCGGCCGCCGACCAGGAAAGCGCCAAAGTTGCCATCCAGAAAGCGGCCTTCCTGGAATTCCGCATCGTGCATCCGCAAAGCAAAGAGTTGATCGAGGGCGGGATACTCGAACCTGGATACGAAGTCCTCAAACGCAAAGAACGGCTGCGTGATGGCAAAGAAATGACCGAATCGGTGCTGGTGAAGAAGCGGCCGGAAATGACCGGCAGCGCCATCAAGAGCGCGATGGTCGTCCGCGGTAATCTGGGGGAGCCGGAAATCCATTTCACGCTGGATGGCCCGGGAGCCGAGCGCTTTGGCGAAATCACGCGGGATAACCTCCATCAGCGCCTGGCCATTGTCCTGGACGGCGAACTTTATTCCGCGCCGGTCATTCAGTCCCCCATCGAAACGGGCAGCGGCCAAATTACCGGTCAGTTCGATCAGAAGGAAGCCTTTGAACTGGCCAATGTGCTCGAGAATCCCCTGCGCGCGCCGCTCCGCATTGACGAGTCTCGGGAAGTGAACCCGACCCTCGGCAGAGATTCCATCCGCAGCGGCATCAAGGCCGCCATCTACGGCACGCTGGCCGTCTCGGCCTTCATGCTCGTTTATTACCTCGTTGCCGGCATGGTCGCCAATGTGGCTCTCATCGTCAATATCATCATCCTTTTGGGCGTCATGTGCTCGATTGGCACGACCCTCACCCTCCCAGGCATCGCCGGCATCGTCCTCACCGTCGGCATGGCGGTGGACGCCAACGTCCTCATCTACGAGCGCATTCGAGAGGAGACCGCCAAGGGCAAATCATTGCGGGGCGCGGTTGCCGCTGGTTATGCCCGGGCTTTTGGCACCATCTTCGACTCTCACGTCACAACATTGATCTCGTCGGTCATCCTCATCTACATGGGTACTGGTTCCATCAAAGGTTTCGGCGTAGCGCTCACCATTGGTGTGGCCGCAAGTTTGTTCACCGCGCTGGTAGTCACCCGCATGATTTTCGACTTCCTCCTCGATCGCGGCTGGCTCAAGTCGCTCCCGATGCTCCACATTATCCGCGCTAGCAAGCTCGATTTCATGAAGCTCGCCAAGCCGGCCTTCATCGCCTCCTGGCTTTTGATCGCCATCGGCGTCGCATACGGCCTCCACCGCGGCAAGAGCGTCTTTGGCGTCGATTTCCTTGGCGGCGATACCTCGACCTTCGCCTTCGCACAGAAGGCGGATGAGTCGGTGGTGCGCTCCGCGCTGGCAGGCGTTGGAATCAAAGACCCGCTCATCCAATATCAAAAAGACCTGGGCAGCGGTCGAGAGACGCTGCGCATTGATTCTGCCACTGGGACGGGCGACAAAGTAAAGGCCACACTGATCGGAATTCCCAACGCAAAATTCCATCTGATGGGCCAGGACCATATCGGCGCTACCGTCGGTCAGGAAATCCAGAGATCGGCCGTGATCGCTTCCCTGCTTTCCTTGTTCGGCATCCTCGTCTATGTCGCTTTCCGGTATGAGTTTTCGTTCGCCATTGGCGCGGTGTTAGCCGTCATCCACGACGTCTTGATGACGATCGGTTGGTACTGCCTGTCCGGTCGCGAATTCAACGCCACCACCGTCGCCGCCATCCTTACCATTATTGGCTTCTCGACTAACGATACCATCGTCATCTTCGACCGTATCCGCGAAGATTTGAAACTCGGGGTTCGTGGCACGTTCCGTGAAGTGATGAACCAGGCGCTCAATCAAACCCTGAGCCGCACCATGATCACTTCCGGCACCGTATTTCTGGCGACGATGTCACTTTACATCTTCGGTGGCGGGGCTATTAACGACTTCGCCTTCACCTTTCTCGTCGGCATCATCACTGGCACCTACTCGAGCATCTACATCGCCAGCGCGCTGGTTCTCTGGTGGAACAAAGGTCAACGACCTCAGCTAGGCGCCGGGGCGCAGATTGCCGCAGAAAACGTGGCAGTTCCTGCGCGGGGGTAACGGCCTTCTCCATGAATGGTCCAACGGCGGGATCCTTCATCCGTTCCCTGAGCGGCTGGCGCGGGCGCTTGTCCCAATCGGCGGTTTCCATTCCGCGCAACCCGATGAAGGTTCCCGCGCGCCATTCGGATTTCCGCGTTCGGTTTTCCTTCAGATTTCAGACTTCGGATTTCAGATTTCAGACTTCGGATTTCAGACTTCGGATTTCGGATTTCAGATTTCAGATTTCAGACATCGGATTTCGGATTTCAGATTTCAGACATCGGATTTCAGATTTCAGATTCCACCCCTCCCGTCATGTTCTCCCTCATTGAGATCACCTCCTGGCACTGGGTTGGTTTCATCGCCTGCGTCCTGGTTTTCCTGGCCCTCGATCTGGGCTTGTTTCATCGCCATGCCCATGTGGTCAAGTTCCGGGAAGCGCTGCTCTGGACGGCGGTTTGGTTTTCGATGGCGATGCTGTTTGCGCTGGCGCTGAAGCCCCTGCGCGGCGACAAAGAGGCCCTTGAATTCGTCACCGGTTATCTCATCGAGCTGGCGCTCTCGATGGATAATGTTTTTGTCATCGCCCTCATCTTCGCCTATTTCCAGATTCCCGACCAATACCAGCATCGCGTGTTGTTCTGGGGTATCGTGGGCGCGCTCATCATGCGCGGTCTGATGATCACCGCGGGCGTGGCGCTCATCTCGTGGTTGCAGTGGATACTCTACCTGCTCGGGGCGTTCGTGCTTTTTACCGGCATCAAGATGCTTTTTGTCGAGACCACGGTTCACCCGGAGAAGAATCGCGTCGTCAAGTGGGTGCGAAAGCTTTACCCGGTGACCCCGCACCTGGACGGGCAGAAGTTTGTGACTGTTTGGCAGGGACGGAAAGCGCTTACGCCGCTGGCCCTGGTGCTGGTGATGGTGGAAACGACCGATCTCATCTTCGCCATGGATTCCATCCCGGCCATTTTTGCCGTGACGACCAATCCCTTTATCATCTTCACATCGAACGTGTTTGCGATTCTGGGGTTGCGCTCGCTCTATTTCGTGCTGGCGGGGGCTCTTGACTATTTCCGCTATTTGAAAACCGGCCTGTCGCTGGTGCTCGTCTTCATCGGCGTCAAGATGCTGCTCGACCCGCACGACAACCCCCCGCGCTGGTTTCAAATGGAGATTCCCATTTCTGTTTCTCTGCTGGTGGTCGGCGCAATCATTCTCATCTCCATAGCCCTCTCGATCATCACCGGCCGCCGCAACCAGCGAAGCGCAGAACAATGAAACTCCGTTGGGCGCTCGCGCCGCCCCAGCCTCTCCTTGCCGCGCAGTTGGCAACCGCCCTGAAAATCCCGCCCCTGCTCGCCCAATGCCTTTTGAACCGTGGCCTGAGCGAACCGGCGTCGATCACCGCCTTCCTCCAACCCCGCCTCAAACAATTGGCCGATCCTTTCCTGCTCCCGAACATGGCCGTCGCGGTCGAGCGCCTTTTCCAGGCGCGCCAGCGCAACCAGCCGCTGGTCATCTTCGGCGACTATGACGTGGACGGCGTCACTTCGACGGCCCTCCTGCTCGAAGTCCTCCGCTCCCTCGGCTGGACGGCCCATTACTATCTCCCGCACCGCATGGACGAAGGCTACGGCCTCAGCCAGGACGCGGTGGAGAATTGCCTGAAACAGTTTCCTGTCCCCTTGATGCTCGCGGTGGATTGCGGCTCCACCACCGTTGCATCCATCGCATGGCTCCGCAATCGCGGTGTGGACGTCATCGTCCTGGACCATCACCAGGTCTCCTCCCCAGCCCCCGCAGCGACTGCCCTCGTCAACCCCCATCTCACAAACTCGTCCCCAGCCCCCAGATGGCAATCGTCCACCTCAGGTGCTCCTGGTAACTCATTTGACTCATCCAGCCCATCCCCACCATTCACCGAACTCTGCTCCGTCGGCCTCGCTTTCAAACTCGCGCACGCCCTCCTTAAACGCGCGCGCGAGGCCAACCTGCCCGGCGCTGCCGATTTCGACCTGCGCCCCTTGCTCGACTTGGTTGCGCTTGGCACGATCGCTGACATCGTCCCTCTGACCGGCGAGAATCGCGCGCTGGTTGCCACCGGCCTGGAACGTTTGAACACGACGCGGCGGCCCGGTTTGGTTGCGCTCAAACGAATCGCGCAGTCCCCGCCACTGCTCGGCACTTACGAAGTCGGCTTCCAGCTCGCGCCCCGCCTCAATGCCGCTGGCCGTCTCGAAACCGCCGAGGAAGCCTTGCGCCTCCTGCTGGCACCGGACATGGCCGCGGCGATGCCCATCGCGCAGACGCTCGATTCCTGCAACCGCGAGCGGCAGACCATCGAACGCGCCATCGCCGAGGAAGTCATTGGCGCGCTGCGCGCCACATTCAACCCGGAAACCGACTTCGCCATCGTCCAGGGCCAATTACCCTGGCACGTCGGCGTCGTCGGCATTGTCGCCTCCCGCGTCCTTCACCAGTTTTATCGCCCGACGATCATCCTTGGCGGCAATGACGGTCAATTTCGCGGGTCGGGCCGCAGTATCGCGGGTTTTGATTTGGCGGCGGCTTTGTGCCAGTGCGACGACCTCCTGCTTCGCCACGGCGGCCACGCAATGGCAGCGGGCCTCTCCATCCTTCCCGCCAACCTGGACGCCTTCCGTGCCCGCCTCAACGAACTCGCTCGATGCACCCTCAAACCCGGGCAATTGCAAGCGCCTCTGCGGCTCGATGCTGAAATCGCCCTGCAAGAAATGACTTTGGACTCTCTGGCCAGCCTCGATCAATTGAAGCCCACCGGCCAGGGAAATCCGCCCGTCCAATGCTTCGCCCGCAACCTCTCCCACCAGCGTCCGCCCCTGCGGATGGGCGCGGAAAAAAAGCACCTAAAACTGTGGATCACCGACGGCACCACCACCCACGAGGCCGTCTGGTGGGGGGCCGGAAACCAATCCCTGCCCACTGACCGCTTCGACCTCGCCTTCACCCCGCAAATCAACGATTACAACGGCCGCCGCATCGTCCAATTGAAAGTGCTCGATTGGCGGCCAACGTTAGAGTCGCCCAGTCTCCCATCTTAACCGCGTCGTCTTCGAGTCTGCGCTTCGGCACCCTGTGCGGCCCAAGGCGATTTTCCCGAAGCCAAACACACTGGCGGAAATCGTGAGCGTCGCCGCAAGCCTGCCGCAGGTTAACGCTGGATGCGGGCGGAGCCGCCGCTGGCCAGGGCGCGAACCTGCTCGACCGTGGCCATGGTGGTATCGCCCGGAAAGGTGGTCAGCAGAGCGCCATGAGCCCAGCCGAGCTTCACGGCTTCTTCGGGCTCGACTCCGGTGAGCAGCCCGTAGAAGAAACCCGCGGCGTAGCCGTCACCGCCGCCAACGCGATCAAGGACGTCCAATTCGATGGTGGGCGACATAAAGGTCTGGCCGTCAATCCAGGCGACCGCACCCCAACTGTGCCGATTGGTCGAGTGGACCTCGCGCAGGGTCGTGGCGACGATCTTGATCTGAGGATGCTTCTGGATGACTTTGTCGATCATGCCGATGAAGGCGCTGGGATCGAGCTTGGACTTTGCAGCAACCTCAGGGCCCGGGATGCCGAGGCCCATCTGAAGGTCTTCTTCGTTTCCGACAAGCACATCCACATTCTTTACGATGCGGTCCAGGACAGCCACGGCGCGGTCGTGTCCACCGGAGATGTTCCAGAGCTTGGCGCGATAATTCAGATCGAAGGAAGTGACGGCGCCGGCGGCCTTGGCGGCCTGCATGGCCTCGATGATCACTTCGGCGGTGGTCGGCGAGAGCGCGGCGAAAATGCCGCCGCTGTGGAACCATCGCACACCGCCGGCAAAGATGCTCTTCCAGTCGAAGTCGCCCGGCTTGAGTTGGGCGCCCGCCTCGTTGCAGCGGTTGTAGAAAACGACCGGAGCGCGCACACCCTGGCCACGGTCGCTATAGACGGTCGCCATGTTGGGGCCGTGGACGCCGTCGTGCTTGAAGTGCTTGTAAAAGGGCCTGACACCCATCGCGCGGACGCGCTCGGCGATCAGGTCGCCGATGGGGTAGTCCACCATCGCCGTGGCGACGCCGGTTTGGAGACGAAAGCAGTCGGCGAGGTTGGCGGAGCAATTAAATTCACCGCCGCTGACATGGATTTGGCACTGCGTCGCCTTGCGGAAGGGGATGATTCCCGGATCGAGGCGGTGGACCAGGGCACCGAGGGAGAGGAAGTCCAACGCGCCGTTCGGACGGATATTCAATCCATACTTCATGATTATTTCTTTCTGACTCAGAATTGTTGCTTGTTGACGACTCTCAAGACTTTTCGCTCTCATTCATTGCAGTTCCATCCTGGCAGATGTGGCGGAGGGCGTCAACCGGCCTGTTTTGCCGGGCCTGACGGTGTCCCCACAATTGGTGACATGCAACGGACACCGGTTCTGGTATGGTTTCATTGTTGACGATGCAAAAGCGCAGTAGTCGGACCGTGTGTGGCTGACAGGCGTAAATCTGCGGCGCCGCATCGAGTGTGAATTTAGTGTGTTTCTCAGTGTAGAATGTGGCAAGAAGGCCGGAATCAAGTTCCGGCTTTTTTGTTGTATGGAGGTTCGACATGGTCGCCGAGCCGTCGAGGGACGGCAGACGCAGGGCATCAGGGCCTACTGGGGAACCGGGGGCAACGCCCCGCCGGCGGGACTCATGCGTGTGTTTTGATTCATGGGAAACGTCCGCCTCGGCTGGTAGGGGCCGCCGGCCGGTGGGAATGCCGGAGCACCTGGCGGGGGCGGGATGGCCCCTCCAGCCATTGGTGGCGCTCCTGGCGGGGGGGCACTGGCCAGCTTCACGCCATTGTTCTCGAAACTGAGATTGGTAATCGTGCCGAATTCGTTCACCTTCACCGTGCCCGCCTTGTCGTCGATTTCCAGCACCTCGATTTCGCCGTCGCGCTGGCCGACGGCGAGAATGAATGATTGTTCTTCTTGTTTGGTTCCCGGCTTGGGGGGCATCATCACTTTCATGAGCGCGCCCTTGTTGCCCAGCAT
>JBAXTC010000208.1:0-10657 GCA_037130375.1 Verrucomicrobiota bacterium
AAAATCGTAGCCGCCGACGGCAGTCGGCGCACTTTTCCTCGATTATCGGAGTGTCAGCGCCGACTGCCGTCGGCGGCTACGATTTCTTGAAACCACCCTGGAATACCATCGAATCTGCATTTTTCCTCTATCCGAAATCGCCAGCTTCGGGTATTCTAAGAGCGGCTAAACGCTGTGTCTCAGCCGCACATTGAAAACTCTCTATTTCAGCATTGCCTCGGTTGCGACCGCCGCCGCCCTGCTGACCCTGACTGCGCCTTGCACCCTCGCGGCCAACATGACGCCAGTCGCCCTCACCGGTTTCAATTGGGATGTGATCGTTGAGAACACCTCCCCCGGCCCGCCTTATACCACGGCCTCGGAGCTGAACCCCGGCGAGGGCAATGCGTTTTATCAGAGCGGCCTCCCGGCCACGAGCTACGGTCTGCCTGTCTCCGGCAGCTTCACCAGCGCGGTGGGTGACGGGACCGTTTTCCAGTTCCAGCCTTGCACGGCGAAGAACGCTCTGGTGTTGAACACCGACACGGGAGTGAGCACGGGCACGCTGACGCTGGCAACGCCCGCCGTCTATAACCGCATTGCGGTCATCGCCAATTCGGCCAATGCCACCGCGACCAGCGCCGGGACGCTGACGTTGACCTTCAGCGACCACAGCACAGTCGTCACCAACTACAACGCGCCGGACTGGTTCGACAACAACGGTTATGCGCTCGAGGGCGTCGAGCGCATCAATCTCAGCACTGGCGCGACAATGGGGGCGCCGAGCAATCCGCGCTTTTATCAAACGACAATAAACATGGCCGCGCTGTTCGGAACGACCAACAAATCCCTGGTGAGTATCACGTTCGGGCAGGCTTCTTCCGCCAGATCCACCGGCGTTTACGCCCTTAGCGGCGAACTGGCGCCGCTGACGCCGCTCGTGATTCTCAGCCAGCCGGACGACGTGACGGTGAGTGAGTTCAGTCCAGCCAGCTTCACCGGTGGCGTTGCCGGCAATCCGACACCGGCAGTGCAATGGTATAAAAATGACGCGGCAATTTCCGGCGCAACCAATTTGACGTGCCTGATTGCGGCGGCAGCGTTGGCGGACAACGGAGCCGCGTTCAGATTCGTGGCTGCGAACGTCGTGAACAACCTCAGCAACTCGGTGACCAGCCGAGTGGCGACGCTCACGGTCAGGGCAGACACCAATCCGCCGGTGTTGATCGGCGCCCAGGCGCTCGGGTTGGACCAGGTGCGGGTCAGCCTCTCGAAGCGCATCGCCAAGGCAACCGCGACCAACGAGGCCAACTACTCGATTAGCGGCGCCAACGGCAGCCGGTTGATCAGCCGCGCCGTTTTGGATGCCTCCCAGAGCAACGTCGTGTTGACCGTGGCGACCATGCTCGACCGCGCCGCCTATACTTTGACGGTGAACAATCTGGCGGACCAATCTGCCACTGCCAATGTCATCGCTCCGAACTCGCAGGCCGCGTTTATCGCCAGCGTCTATATGCCGTTGGACATCGGCAGCCCGACTCCTTCCGGCGACCAAATCCCGAGCGGCAACGGCTGGAACCTGGCAGGCGGCGGCGCCGATCTGGGCGGTACCAACGACCAATTTCAATTCAGCAGCCACCAGCGCACCGGCGACTTTGACGTGCTGGTGCGGCTCGATTCGCTGACGCTGGCCGACGCGTGGTCCGAGGCGGGCATGGTCGCGCGCGAAGACCTCACGCCCGGCGCGCGTTCAGCGGGCGTGATGGCGACGCCGAGCATCAGCGGCTGCTACTTCCAGGCACGCAGCGCGACCAACGGCGCGACGGCTTTGTCCGGCTCGTTCCCGGTGAATTATCCCAATAACTGGCTGCGTCTGAGCCGCTCCGGCAACATCTTCACCGGCTTCGCGGGCTTGGACGGCCAGAGCTGGACGCAGCTCGGCACGGCCACCCTGGTGATGCCGTCCACGATTTATTTTGGCTTTGCGGTCTCGAGCCATAACACAAACCAGCTCGCCACGGCGGCGTTCCGCGACTTTGCCACCGTGACCAATGGCAGCGTCGCCGGGCCGGTCCAGATCGAACCGCTGGGCCAGTGCAGCCGGCGCACGAGCCTGGTCATCTCGGAAATCATGTGCCACCCGGCGAACAGCAATCTGGAGTTTGTGGAAATCTTCAACTCGCGCGGCGAACCGCAGGATATTAGCGGCTACCAACTGGCTGGGAGCATTAACTACTCGTTCCCGGCCGGCACGGTCCTGCCCGGTGGCGGTTTTCTCGTTGTAGCCAAATCGCCGCCCGACCTCCAGAGCGCCTACGGCCTGACGGGTGTGCTCGGGCCGTTCACCAACAACCTGCCCAATGGCGCCGGCACCGTGAACCTTCTCAACCCGGCCGGCGGGGTTTTCCTGGAAGTGGATTACTCCGACAACTCGCCTTGGCCGGTTGCCGCCGACGGCGCGGGCCACTCGCTGGTGCTGGCCCGGCCTTCCTATGGCGAAAACAACCCGCTGGCCTGGGCCGCCAGCGATTCCATCGGCGGTTCTCCCGGCAAAATTGACCCCTTCACCCCCGACCCGCTCCGCAACGTCGTCATCAATGAATACCTCGCCCATACCGACCCACCGGACATGGACTATATCGAGCTTTACAATCACAGCAGCCAGCCGGTGGATATTTCCGGCTGCATCCTCACCGACGACCCGAATACCAACAAGTTTGCCATCCCTCCAGGAACCATCCTCCCCCCAAACGGCTTTGTCTTCTACACCGAGACGAGCCTGAACTTTGCCCTCAGCGCCGCGGGCGAAACCATCTATTTCAACAACGCCGCCTTAACCCGCGTTCTGGACGCCGTGCGCTTTGACGGGCAGGAAAACGGCGTTGCGACGGGCCGCCACCCGGACGGCGGGGACCAGTTCTACCGGCTGGCGGCCAAGACGCCCGGCGCAACCAATGCCCCGATCCTGGTCAGCGATGTCGTCATCAACGAGTTGATGTACCATCCGATCACCGAGGATGACGACGACCAATATATCGAGCTTTACAACCGCGGCACCGATCCGGTCAACCTGGGCGGCTGGACGATCGGCAACGGGGTCAGCTTCACCTTTCCGATCAACACCTGGCTGGCCCCCGACCACTATCTGGTCATTGCCAGGCTCGCCGCGCAACTGCTGACGAAGTATCCGAATCTCGATGCGACGAACACGCTGGGCAATTACAGCGGCAAGCTCTCGGGCAAGGGCCAGCGGCTGGCACTGGCCAAGCCGGACACGCTGATCAGCACGAACCACAGTGGCACTGTGACGACCAACCTTATCCAAATCACGGTGGATGAAGTGACCTATGGCACCGGGGGGCGCTGGCCGCATTGGTCGGATGGGGGCGGCAGCAGCCTCGAGTTGGTGGACCCCCGCAGCAACCATGGCCTCGCTCCCAACTGGGCCGACAGCGACGAGACCCACAAGGCGCCCTGGACGTTCCTCTCCGCCACCGGGACGATTGACAATGGCGACGTGACCGCGGACCAATTGCAAGCGCTCCTTGCAGGGGCGGGCGAGTGCCTGATCGACAACGTCCAGGTGTTCACCCCGGGCGGCGGCAATCTGATCGCCAATTCAACGTTTGAAACCGGCGCCGCCGGCTGGACGGCTGAGGGCACAGAATCCCAGTCCGGCCTCGAAACCACCGAAGGCTATCTGAGCGGCAAGTCCTACCATATCCGGGCAGTGGATCGCGGGGACAATGAGGTCAATCGTGTGCGCACCCCGCTCACGACATCGCTCGCGTCCGGCAGGACCAACGTGACCATCCGGGCCAACGCGCGATGGCTCAAAGGGCAGCCGGAATTGCTGCTGCGGCTGCGCGGCAACTGGCTGGAATGCGCCGGCGAACTGGCGTTGCCGATCAGCCCCGGCACGCCGGGTGCCCGCAACAGCCGCTACGTGACCAATGCCCCCCCGGCCATCACCTTGGTCCAACACTCGCCCGTCCTGCCCGCTGCCGGTCAGTCCATCCTCGTCACCGCCCGCGTCCACGACCCGGACGGGCTCTCGTCTGTGCTCTTGAGCTATCGATTGGACCCCAGTTCGACCTATTCCATCGTCGCGATGACCGACGATGGGACGGGCGGCGACGCCGTGGCGGGCGACGGAGTGTTTAGTGCGACGATTCCCGGCCAGGCCGGCGGCTCGATTGCAGCCTTTTACGTGCAGGCAACGGATCGTTACACGCCGGCCGGCACGGCGAGGTTCCCGAACGACGCCCCGGCGCGCGAGTGCCTGGTGCGCGTGGGCGAAGTGCGGCCCACCGGCAACTTCCCCGTGTATCGGCTGTGGGTAACGCAATCCCGGCTCAACACCTGGACCAGCCGCAACAAACTCAACAACACCCCGTTCGATGTGACATTCGTTCTCGGCAACGCGCGCGTCATCTACAACACCGAGGCGCTCTACGCCGGCAGCCCGTATATCTCCCCTGGGTATTGTGGGCCGACCTGCGGCCGGTGTGGTTACAGCATCTCCGTGCCCAAGGACGATCTGATTCTCGGCGAGCAGGATCTGGTGCTCGACTGGCCCGGGGGCCACGACAACGAAACCACCGCAATGCAGGAGGAGATGGGTTACTGGATCGCCGAGCGTCTCAATCTCCCGTTCAGCCACCGTTATATCATCCGCCTCCATGTCAACGGCGTGACCGATAGCGCCCGCCAGGCTGTGTTCGAGGCGGTCCAGCAACCCGCCAAAGGTTTTGTCGCACAATGGTCGCCTGATGACACCGGCGGCGATTTGTTCAAAATCGAGCGCGCCTATGAGTTCAGCGACGCCGGCAGCGTCATCGCCGATCCCGAGCCTCGCCTCCAGAACTACACCACCACCGGTGGGGTCAAGAAGCGCGAGAAATACCGCTGGAACTGGATGTTTCGCGGCGCCAGTCGCGTCAACAATTACACCAACCTTTTTGCGCTGGTGGACGCGCTCAACTCGACGGCGCCCGAGCCCTACACTTCCTCAATCCTGGGCATGGTGGACATTGAAGAATGGATGCGGATTTTCGCCACCGAGCACATCATCGCCAACTTCGATGCCTACGGGCATGAGATTGGCAAGAACATGTATGCTTACCTGCCCCCTCATGGCAAATGGCGGCTCTATATGTTCGACCTCGACTGGCTCATGCTTGCGGCCCAACTCCACAACGGCAGCTACGCCGCCAGCTCGGCCCCCCTGTTCAATTCCGAGGATCCGACCATTGCCACCCTCTACGCCTTCCCGCCCTTTGCCCGCGCCTATTGGCGGGCGGTGCAAGATGCTGTCAATGGCCCGCTCGCCGCCGCCAACTGCAACCCGGTCATGGACGCCAAATACAAGTCGCTGACCGCCAACGGCGTCGCCTGGTGCGATGGCCAGGCCCTGACGGGCCCAGCCGCTGTCAAGACATGGTTCAGCCAGCGGCAGGCATTTCTCGAGTCCCAGCTCGCCAGTGTTACTCCCCGCTTCACGGTCAACGCGTCCGTGGTGGTCAGCAACGGCGCCGGCGCCATCACGGGCACCGCGCCGGTCGGCATCAAAACCGTCTCCGTCAACGGCGTCGAATGGCTGGTCACATGGACCACGGTGACCAACTGGATTGCGCTTGTCCCGCTGCAAGCCGGGACGAACGTCCTTAGCGTGGTTGGGTTGGACATGCAGAACCAACCCATCGCGGGCGCGAGCAATCGCGTGTCGGTTGTCTATAGCGGCGCGGTCCCCTCGCCGGTTCGCTCTGTGGTTATCAACGAACTTATGTTCAACCCCGGCCTGCCCGGTGCCGAATATGTCGAATTGTTCAACATTTCGAGCAACTACAGTTACAATCTCTCTGGCTGGAACCTCAACGGCCTGGCTTATACTTTTCCCGAGGGCACCCTCCTGAATCCGCGCAGCTTTCTCGTGCTGGCCAAGGATCGAACCGCCTTTGATATGGCCTATGGCCCCAAGATCACCGTCTTCGACCAGTTTCCCGGCACCCTCCAGTCTGACGGTGAGACGCTCTCCTTGATTCAACCCGGCCTGCCGCCCGCCCCTGATCTCGTCGTGGACCGTGTCCGCTACGAACCCAAGCTGCCCTGGCCGGCCGCCGCCGGTAAACCGGGCACATCGCTCCAAGTCGTGGATGCCCTCCAGGACAACAGCCGCGTTGGCAACTGGGCCGCCGGCCGCACCAACCCCGTTGTCGCTCCGCAGTGGGTCTATGTCTGGACCAATCTGACCGCCACTTCCTCGCGGCTTTACCTCTATCTGACCAACTCTGCCGGCGACCTTTACGTTGATGATATCAAGCTCGTGGCTGGTGCTGTGCCAGAAGCCGGAACCAGCCTGGTGCGCGATGGAGATTTCGAGTCACCGCTCGGCACCAATTGGAACCTGACGGCTAATTTCACCCAATCGGTTCTCAGCGCCACTTTCAAGCACTGGGACAGCAATAGCCTTCATGTCGTCGCCACCGCGAGCGGTTCCGGCAGCGGCAACGCGATTTATCAGGACCTCACGCCCGCCCTGACCAACGGCGCGACCTGCACCCTGAGTTTTTGGTACCTGCAAAGCACCAACCCCAACCCGGCCGGACTGGTCTTTCGCCTATCGGGCGCGGCAGTTGCCCCTCCGGTTAACCCCGCTGCGGCCGTGTTGACCGCGGCCGCGATCCTCACCCCAGGCGCCACCAATTCCGTCAGCGCGACACTGCCGCCATTCCCGCCGCTCTGGCTCAATGAACTTCAGGCCGAAAACCTCACCGGCCCTGCCGACAACTTTGGCGAGCACGAGCCTTGGCTGGAACTCTACAACTCGAGCACCAACACCCTCAGCCTGGCTGGCTTCTATCTCGGCACGAATTACGCCAGCCCCACCCTTTGGGCCTTTCCCCCCACTGCCGCCATTGCTCCCGGCCAGTTTCTGCTGATCTGGGCGGATGGCCAACCGCAGCAAGCTACTGGCTCGGTCCTCCACACCAGCTTCCGGCTACCCGCCGCCAACGGTTCCATCGCCCTCTCGCGCTTTGTGAGTAATGCGCTCCAGATCGTTGATTACCTCAACTACGCCGCCTTGCCGGCCAACTACTCTTATGGTGATGTGCCCGACGGCCAGCCGTTCTATCGCCAGGACATGTACCACTCAACCCCGGCCGCCACCAACGACGCCGCCCTCCCCCCCATCATCGTTTCCATCAACGAATGGATGGCCGAAAACACCGGCTACCTGCTCGACCCGGGCACCGGCAAATACGAGGACTGGTTCGAGCTATATAATCACTCCGATAACCCCGCCGAACTGGCCGGCTATTATCTCACCGACAACCTTAACAACCCGTTGCAGTACCAAATCCCAGCCGGCTATTACGTCCCAGCAGATGGTTATTTTCTCGTTTGGGCCGACGGCAAACCTTCCGCCAACAGCACCAACAGCCCTGATCTGCACGTGCCATTCAAACTCGACAAAGCCGGCGAAGCTATCGGCCTGTTCGCGCCGGATGGCACCGCCATTGACGCCCTGACTTTCGGCCTGCAAACCTCCAACGTCAGCGAAGGCCGCTACCCGGATGGCGGCCTCCTGCGCCTCTTCATGCCCGCACCCAGCCCGAAGGCCGCCAACATCCTCCCGCCCGCTCCCAGCCCGCCCTCCGTCACCAGCCTCTGGCACACTCCCGACGGCCCGCTCTCCCTGACCGTTCAGACCTGGCCAGGTCACACCTACCGCCTCGAATACAAAGACGATCTCGCCGCCCCCGCCTGGATGTCCCTGGCAGGCAACCTCTTCGCGACCGGCACGCAACTGGTCGCAAGCGATCCCAGCCCGTCCCAGCACCATCGTTTCTACCGCATCGTCCAGGTGGACTGAAGCTGGCTCGCCGTGTATCGGCGAGTCTGCCGCATCCACCACGCTCTGCGCCGGAAGCGATCCCGATTTGACCATCGTTTCCATTCCTGGCAACATCGGGCGTGTGTCGGGCCTTCGCACTTTGCCGTCCGGCACCAATCAGAACTTATTACCTATGCGCTATCGAATTTTGGGCAGTACCGGTTTGAGGGTTTCGGTCATCGGCATCGGGACCTGGCAATTTGGCGGTGAATGGGGCCGGACCTTTTCGCAGTCCGATGCCGACGCCATTCTCGACCAAGCCGCTGAACTGGGCATCAATCTTATCGACACCGCGGAATGTTACGGCAACCACATCTCTGAAGCATTGATCGGCGACTACCTGGGTCGGCGTGACCGGTCACGCTGGATCGTGGCTACTAAGTTCGGCCATCGCTTCCACAAGTTCATGGACCGTACGGAAGACTTCTCCGTTCGCGACGTCCGCCAGCAACTCGAGGCATCGCTTCGGGCGCTACGAGTCGAAACAATCGACCTTTACCAGTTCCACTCGGGGTCGGACAGTGATTGCCTGAACGAGGGCCTTTGGGCAATGCTGGCCGAAGAGAAACAGGCGGGCCGAATCCGCCACCTGGGCATCTCCATTCTGGGCAAGGGCAGCGAATTGCAGGCGCGCGAGGCCCGGCGGCTCGATGCCGAAGTCTTGCAGGTGTTCTATAACCGGCTGGATCGGCGCCCGGAGCAGATGTACTTTCCACACGCCCAGCGCGACAACCTGGGCATCCTGGCGCGCGTCCCGCTGGCCAGCGGTTTGTTGACGGGCAAATATCGGCCAGGCGCAAGCTTCCCGGCCAATGACTGGCGCTCGACTTTCGATGCCGGGAAGATGCGCAATGACATCGCCGAAGTCCAACGTATCGAGCAAACCGAAGTGCCTGCCGGAGTGCCCATAGGGCAGTGGGCTTTGGCTTGGTGCCTGAAGAATCCCCTGGTTTCGGCCGTGATTCCGGGCTGCAAAGACGCCGCACAGGTGCAAGCCAATGCCGCGGCAGCGACCCTGGTGACGGAAGGATGACGGTCCCGGTAATGACGACTGCCCAATCGGCCATCCAAGCCAGGTTTGACCCCCCGCCACGAGGATAGGCTTCGCACCCGCTGTCAGCGAGCGCGAAGCTCTTGGTCGGCGCGAGGGATCAGAACCGCCAGACGAATGTTACCGAGGCGGAATGAGTGCCAAGGTAATCGACTCCTGACGGCCAGGTGGCCAGGAACTTGTAACCGACACCGAGTTCGGCGTGGTCGTTCAGTTTGAAACGCACCCCTGCCATCGCCTGCACCGCGCCAGACGTCGTGCTCTGATCGTCGTCGAATCGCGAATTGAAGTCGAATTCACTATAAACGCCGCCCCCAGCGACGCCGATGTAGGGCTCGACCACGCTACCCGCATGAAACGCATATTCGGTACCCAGTAAGAACGGCACCTGGTAGATGTCACCGCGGGACGAATCGCCGAACGAATTCCAAATGAGACCCGTCTCGAACTGGAGGGACACCGAGAATATGTCATCATTATAGATACGGTAGCCTGGCACGACGCTGAAGCGGATGCCTGGATCCACGCTAACGCCCGAAGGAAGGCCGGTAACGAAGGAAGCCCCAATATCGGTGTTCAAAAACGGGCCTTCGCCCTCGGCATAAACGCGTCCCGCAACCCCCGCGAGACAGGCCAACCCGAGCATTGTTGTCAAACGAACTGATTTGAATGAATGGTTTCTCATAGTCTGTAGTTTTTTCTGCAGTCATGTAACTATCACCGGCGTTCCCGCCGGCCGGAGAATTCTCCCCCCGGCGCAAACAAACGGAAACGATCCCGACACCGCAGTTTTTGCCAGTAGATTGGCACTAGAGTCAATCAGAAATGCACGAGAAATCCGCAGCAGTGCGCATCTCAGCCACCTCGCTCGCTTACCGTGCGCCCGCGAAGTTGGAGGCGGGCGTCTGCCGAATCCACGAACAATGTCCCGGCGTTGCCCGGCGTGACCACCAACAATCGCACGTCGTTGCCTGTTGAACGTGGCGTTTCTTCTGGCAGTGGTAAATGGCCGTGTCCAGAGGGCCGTCCGATGTGGCGCTGACGATACGCGCGTTTTGCAGGTCGTGCGCGGCTTTCGTAAGCCAGTCGCGGATGAGCCGGGTGAGGTTGTCAGCCATAGAGCTTCCTGCCCTGTGCGAGAATCTGGTGCTGTAACGAAGCGCGCAAATCCTTATAGCGGTCAAATTCCTCCCGCGTTTGCACAAACACGTCTTTGCTCATCCGCAGTCCCCGCAGAGAGCGATGCGCCCGTTGCATCCGGCGGATGGCGCGCTCGCCACTCTCGCGGACGATTACCATCAAGTCCACGTCGCTGTCTTCATGTGGCGTGCCCCACGCATGCGAGCCAAACAAAATAATTTGTTCCGGCTGGAACTCGGCTTTTAGCCGTTCCACAACTTTCTCCAACAAGCCTGACGGGATTGTCTTCACTGTTTCCAGAGTAACATGTGGCAACGTATTTGAGAAGTCTGAGTTTAATGCGTCAGGCAGGATGCCGAAGCAACACGGAAGGGATAAAGCGCGGAGGGCTGGCCGTCGTGGACAGTCACCCTGACGGGACTACCTCATTAACTGACCCCTTCATGGCTGACCCATTTACGTTTATCAACTCCGTCTTGCCGGCAGTGGAACCGGGCGGCTGAAATCCGTTGCACCGGCTGGAGCAAGTCGCCAGAGTGCGCATCTCAGATTTTTCCAAAACCACCACCCTGGGTAATTGGAGCGCGGAC
>JBAXTC010000209.1:0-10625 GCA_037130375.1 Verrucomicrobiota bacterium
GTGTTCGGTCCGGCGACCAATGCTCTTGTGGATGGGAATGGCCACGGAACCCATGTGGCGGGCATCATTGCCAGCAGCGGCGCGCACAGCACGAACACGGTGAATGTGGGGGCGTTTGCCAGCGGGTCAGTTTCCAACGCCAACTTTCGGGGCAAAGCGCCCTTTGCGAGCGTGTTCTCGCTGCCGGTGGGGATGACGACCGGGCCGTTTTCGTCCGGGGTAACCCTGACATGGCCTTCGGACGCGTATTTGCAGGAAACCGCCGCGCGAACCAACGTCTTTATTTCCAACAATAGCTGGAATTATGTGGGGCCGGACTCTTTCCCGAGCTACGATCTTCATGCGGCGAGCTACGACGCCGCGGTGCGCGACGCGTTACCGACGGTGCCCGGGTCTCAGCCGCTCTTGTATGTCTTCTCGCCGGGCAACGCCGGTGGCGGGGCCAGCGGCGGCATCGGCGGCAATGCGGACACCATCCTGTCGCCTGCCACAGCCAAGAACGTCATTACCATTGGGGCCATCGAGCAATACCGCAGCATTACTAATATCGTGACCAAGATCGATGGCGGGGCTACCAACAGCAGCACTCCGTGGCTTTCGCTGACGGATTCGAGCAATATGGTCGCCAGCTTTTCCAGTCGGGGCAACGTGGGGGTGAGCATCGAGGGCGACTCCGGCCGGTTCAAACCCGACCTGGTCGCGCCCGGCGTATTTGTCGTCTCGACCCGCTCGCAGCAGTGGGATACCAACGCCTACTACAATCCCACCGGCCATATCACCACGATCATTCGGGATATGTTGGTTCCGACCAACGTGGTATATCGGGATGTGATTTATGTTCCCGCAAACGCAGTTCAGTTGAACCTGACGATTTTGCCCAACACAAACTCCCCCGTGCCGTTCCCCGATCTGCCCCTCTATGTCAAACAGTCGGCGCCGCCGACCAACCCTCCGCCGGATTATGACGCAGTCGGCACTAATCGCCTCTCCCTGCCCCCGGACAGTGCGCTGAGTCCGGTCGCTGTGGATTGGTTTTATGGCATTGGCAATAGCGGCATCCAGGCGGTGGCATTTGATCTGCTGATTGACATTGTGGTCACCAACGACATGGGCGACTACCTGCAGGTGCTTGCGGCGATGAACGATTCGCTCGGGCCCTACTATCGGTACGAGTCAGGCACGAGCATGGCGGCGGCCGATGCCTCCGGGACGCTGGCGCTGATGCAGGAGTTTTTCGAGCAGCGGCTTGGCCGCACGAACAGTCCGGCGCTCATGAAAGCGCTTCTGATCAACGGCGCCCGCTCCGTCAACTCCATTTACGATTTCAACACTCGTGCGGGCAAGAATTTTCAGGGATGGGGCCTCATCAATCTGGCCACCAGTTTGCCGGCGGCGCTGACCAATGTCACGGCGACTGCGAACACGATGTTTGTGGTTGATCAAAGCCCGCAGAACGCGCTGGCCAGCGGCCAAAGCCGCACCTACCGTGTCACGCTCACTCCGAGTGCCCAAAACCAGCCGTTGCGGGTGACGTTGGTCTGGACCGACCCGCCCGGGAACCCGGTGGCCAGCGTCAAGCTGGTCAATGATCTGGATCTGGTGGTGACCAACCTCGACAGCACCAACGTCATTTACTTCGGCAACGACATTACCGTCGGCAGCACGTTTAACCAGGCGTGGGACACCAACAGTCCTCCGATGGTTGACACCGTGAACAACGTGGAGAACGTGTTTCTCTCGCCGGCCCAGGGCATTGATTCGAGGCTGAGCACCAATTATTCGATCACCGTGGTTGGGCACCGGGTCAATGTCAACGCGGTGACGGCGCAGACCAACAACGTTTCCCAGGACTATGCCCTGGTCATCTCGTGCGGCGACGGGCTGGTCACCAACGCCCTGAGTTTCAACACGAATGATGCCATTGTCTAGGTGACGCAGCCGCTGGTGACCGTCATCACGAACAGTTTTGGCAGCAGCTCATCGAATTTCGCCGGCGGTTTCCTGCTCAACCAGCGGGCGGGCGCCAACACCCAGTTGCAGGGCACGAACACGGTTCCGATTACCAACGACGCCAACGCGGTGCTGACGGTGGGGATGACCAACCAATGGCATTTCTACATCATCACCAATAGCAGCACATTCACCAATGCCGCCTTTCTCACCTTCCTTCCGCCCACACTTTCCATCCCGCCCATGGGCGTTTTTTCGGCCAGCATCGACAATGCGACCCGTCATGAGGCGGACATCGACATCTATGTTGCGCCGCCAACGATTCCCAACAACTACGCCTTGACGAATCTGGATTCGGTGGTGCTGGCGGCGGCCGACAAAGCCATTGGCCGGGGCGGCACCGAAACGCTGATATATTCCAATGCGGTTGCGGATGGGGTTTATTACATCGGGGTAAAATGCGAGGACCAGATGGCCGCGCAGTATGCTTTGATGGGGGTCTTCAGCCGGTTTCCGTTCGGCTCATCCGACGCCAACGGCAATCAGTCATTGATCGGCATCCCGTCGCCGCAGCCCATTCCGGACGCGGCTCCCGGGGTTCCCGGGGTTGCGTATGTCATGGCCATTTGCGCGCAGCCGATTCTGGTGCGCCGCGCGATTGTGACCAATACGATCAATCATGAATTGATCAGCGATTTGCTGGGCAACCTCAACCACTCGGGCGGGTTTGTGGTGCTCAACAACCATACTTGTGTCAACAATCCGGCCACCTTGGATTGTTACACCTACTACACGTACATTTACGACGACAGTTCGGAGGCGAACGTGACTGGCGCGCAGCGCACGGACGGGCCGGGCAGTCTGCGCACATTCGCCGGGCAGGACGGCGTCGGCCAGTGGTTGCTCACCATGACGGACAGCGCTCCCAATCATTTTGGCACGAACGTCAACCTGAATATCTTCCTCGAGAAACAGCAAGACCTTACCGGTGTGTCGGGCGTAGCTTTCTCGCTGCCGCCGGGCGCGTGCCGGGAGGATTTCGTTGAGTTGCCCGTGAACGCGATCAGCTTGAGCGTGACTGGCGCCGTGGTGACCGCCAGTCCGCCGACCGCCTTTTCGATTGATATCTGTCCGCCCAACGGCGGGGTCTGCAAGAGCGTCGTGGTCACCAACGCCATCGGTGGTGGGGTCACGGTGGACCTGACCGATCTGCCGCCGCTGCAACCCGGCACCACCTACACCGTTCGCACGTGCAACCTGGGCTTGAGCCCCATCGCCCTGAATCTCCGCGCTACCATCGGCCGCTCGTTGAATACCGTCTTCCCGGTGGCGAACACCAATCTCGTTGCGCCAATCCCAATTCTCGATAACGCCGTCACCGACATTTTCCTCACGAACAATGTGCATCACATCATTTCGTCGGTGGACATTGGTTTGCTCATCCAGGATCCTCGTATTTCCGACCTTGCCATTACCGTGGTCAGCCCGAACGGCACCCGCATTCTTTTGTTTGAGAACCGGGGCGCGGCTTCCCCCGACGGCCTGGGGACCTTCAACCTCGGCACCAATTTCCTCGTGACGCCCTTCTACACCAACGATTTCGATCTCGCATCTGTTGGTCTTTACGCCCCCGGCGCGGTGTTCGAGGGGTGGAACGTGCTCAGCAACTTTGTGGATGTTTTGGATGACTATAGCTGTCTTTGCCTCAGCAACCACGTGCTGGCGCTGCTGGACGGGGTGGTGACCAATTCACTTCCGACCACCAACTCGCTGCCGCCCACCAACGCCAACCCCTACACCCTCTCCTACAAGGTGAACCATCTGCCCTGGCTCGAGGGCATGGTCACATGGTGGCCGCTGGATGTGGACGGTTCGGACATCTTCGGCGGGTTCAACGGGCTGCTGCTGGGGGATGTGGCGTTCTCGACCGGGGCCAGCGCGCTGTTTTTTGACGACTTTAGCGGTCCGGTTCTCAATCCGACGTGGCAGGCTCTGCTGCCCAACAATGCGCCCCTGGCCGGGTATCAGGCAATCCCGGAGACTTACGTCGGCGCGCCAAATTATGCCTTTCAAACGTTGAGCACGAACTCCGTGTTGCGCATGACCAACACCTTGAGCCCACAGACGCGGTGTGGATGGAGTTCGATCACTAAATTTAGCCCGACTAACTTCCGGTACGAGGCGCGCTTCAACACGCTCGACCAGTCTGCTGCCACCAGTAGCGACGGTTTTATCGAGATCTGGCTGATTGACGCCGCCAACATGAACCGGTACGACCTCGTAAGTCCCTATGGGGCTGGAAGTGCCACTCGCCAGTTCTGTGCCGGGAGCAGCATCGACAACGCTTACACCAACAGTTCCTTTGGTTATCAGAACAACACGTGGTATCGCCTGGTGCTGGCTTGCGACGCGGCGCACAATATCCGGGCTTCTCTGTGCAGCGACGACGGAACCGAACTGATTGGGCGAAGCTTCAACCACGGGGTGGGAGCTTTCCCTGCGGGTTTCCGGGTGGCTCTTTCTCAGGCGATGGGTGTGGGGGTCGGGCCGTCGCCGGCGGATGTGGCGGTTGATTATGTCAAACTGACAAGCGAGATGTCCGGCAAAGTGGACCAGGCATTTTTCGGCGACGGCATTGCCACGCGCATGATCGTGCCTGGCTGCCCGGCACTTGATCTGGGCTTGGGGCGGGGCTTAAGTGTCGAAGGTTGGATATTCCCCGCCAACGTCAGCAACTCCGCTCCTTTGGTGGAATGGTACGACTCGGCCAATTCGTTTCCGCGCGGTGTCCAGTTTTGGCTGGCGTTGACCAACGGTTCCGGTTCGTTCGGCGCGACGCTATGGGACACCAACCTGGTTGCCCACGTCGTCACCTCGCCGTCCCTGGTTCTAACCAACGGCGGCTGGCAGCACGTCGCCCTCACCTACGACACCAATAGCGGTTTCGCCGCGCTTTACCTCAACGGTCTCACCACGAATCAGCCATTGGTGACCACCAACCTCGGGCATTTCGTCCCCCGGACCTCGGGCGATGTTTATCTCGGCTTCGACCCGGCCCTTGGTCCGACGTTCATCAACTTCGTCAATTTCATCTCGACGGACGGTCTGAACCTGGTCAGGAGCGCTGCCCAAAACGGCAATGTTCTGCGGCTGACCCCGGCTGTCCAGGACGAACTGGGGGCCGCGTGGGCGCTCGATAAACAACCGTGTGCCAGCGGCTTTGATACCCGGTTCTGGTTCCAGATTAGCAACTTGGGACCCGTGTCCGACACGCCGCCCGGCGGGGATGGGTTTGCGTTCACGGTCCAGAACAACGGGCCGGCTGACGCGAATTACTACGCGCCTCCGGCGGCCCCGGGTGCCAGCATCAGCATTCTCTTCAATAGCGATATAAGCAACAATTTCGTCGGAGTCGTTTTCGGCGGTGCGTATTTGGCACAGGTGGATTTGACTCCGCTGGGTCTGAACCTCAAGGATGGAGCAGAGCATCAAAGTCGTATCGCTTTCGATGGGGTCGGACTATCGGTGTGGCTCGACGGGGTGATGCTATTTGCCAACGTTCCAGTTCCGGGGATGGCTTCAGCCGTAGATGCTGAGGGCAAGGCCTGGGTTGGATTCAACTCGCACACCGGCCTGACTTGGGAAACCCATGACATCTTGAGCTGGACCTTTGGCGATTCGATGCCGGGAACGGCTTTTGCGGGGGGTCTGGACGAATTCAGCCTCTATGATCGCGCTCTCACCCCCTGTGAGGTCAACGCGATCTTCAACGCGGGCAGCCGGGGCAAATATGGCACCAACGTTCTCGTCTGCCCCGTGGTTACGGAAGTCACTCTTCTGAACACCACGGCCGGAAACCAAACCTTTACTTTCACCAATGGTGTCACCTGGACGAACAACGGACCGCGATGGGAAACGAACACCATTGCCTTCTCGACTCCCTCGACCAATCCGACGCCGATCATCCTCAGATCGGTTGAGCCCTACAATGCCAGCAATCCGAATGCTGCCAACAACCTCAACGCGGTGGTTGACTATTTTGTCCTCTACGAGTTAGTTCCCCAGACCACCGCTGGAATGCTCCACTTTACGGAGAACACGAACCTGGCGACCATCCCGATCAAGTTTGCGCCCGCTCCATTCACGACCACGAACTTTGCACCCGTTCTACTCTTCTCGAACAGTTTCGGAAATGGGATATCCGGTGTTTACCAGGCGGGAGCCAATATCCTGGGTGGGACCAACAGTCCGGGCATCGGGCCCCGGGACTGGCTCGTCGTCAACGGGCCCGTCACCGTCGTGAGCAATGCCTTCCTGGATGTGATGTCCACCAACTACCTGGCGATGGCGACCGGCGCTGTCCAATGCCTGCTCCCCACCGTTCCGGGCCACCGCTACCAACTGACTTATAGCCTCCGCGGTCCTTGCGCTGTCGGTTGGTGGAATGGCAGCGTTGACCCCCTGAGCAGGCGGGCGCAGGACATCATCAGCGGGAACGATGGCGCCTTCTACAATGGCGCCACCAATGTTGCCCCGGGATTTGTGGGTGGCCAGGGGTTCTACTTCAGCGGACAGACCGAACCGCTCATCGATGATCCCGATATATGGATCGAGGACATCGACGATCCGGCGTCCAAGATCGAACTTGGCAACCCGCCGCAGCTCCAATTCACCAACGCCTTCACCATCGAAGGCTGGATTCGGCCGACCGTTCCAACCAACGCGACCTTCTGCGGCACGGAGCAAATCTTCTTCCGCGGTTACCCCGAGCCGTTCGACTGCAGCGGTCTGGGCGACCCGTATTGGCTTGCGCTCGAACCGACGACGAATGCGACTCGTTACGACCTCCATTTTCACATCGCCGAGGCTCATGCCGGGGCGGTCGGAGCAGATGTTCTGACGACCAACAGCCCGATCCAGATCGAGGGCGGTTCCAATACCGGGTGGTGGCACGTCGCGGCGGTTTTCGACAAACCGTTCACCAACATTATCGTTGGCAGCGGGACCAACCTCATTACGGTCACCAGCAATGCGATGCGCATCTACGTCAACGGCGCCTGCGTTGGCACCAATTATACCACACTGTCCCCGTTCGGGGATCTCGATCCCGCCCTGAGCCCCGGCGTTGCGATTGGCGGTCGCTGCGGTTACGACTGGACGGAGCCGTTCTCAGGTTTCATTGACGAGCTGACAGTTTACGCCCGGGCCCTCACCAGTCCGGAAATTGCCGCCATTGCGGCGGCGGGCGCGGCCGGGAAGGCGGATGCAACTCCGCCTCCGGCCCAGAGCCTGGCCGAACTGAGCGTTGCGGTGGACGGCATCAGCCTCGGCGTCGGCTATGGTGACAACTCGGAGTGGAGCACCGTCACGGCGCAGTTTACCGCCCTCGACACGAACGCGGTCGTCATGTTTCAGAGCCTGCTGCCCGGCACGCTTTTCGACGGGATGACGCTCAGCGAGCTGCCGTCGGAGCTTTACTATTTGCCTGAGGTCTCGCTTGCCGCGCTCGCCGGCGAGGATGCCTACGGCATCTGGACACTCGAGATTTGGGACAGTCGTCTGGGACCGGCAATCACCAACGCGCTATTAGCCGACTGGCAGCTCAACTTCCATCTTGCCCCGAGCAATCCGCCGCCGGTCATCACTCTCTCCCACGGTATCGCCTACACCAATGCGCTTCCCGCGCATGGCGTTCAGTACTTTATCGTGCCGGTCCCGCAGTGGGCGACAATGGCGACCAACCAGCTCCTGTTCGCGGACCATGTTCATACCGCGAATCCTCTGCCCGTCACCGTATTCTTTAACCAGACGAACTTCCCCTCGCCTGCGGATCTGGCTCTGGTCGGTCCGCTTGTGTCGAGCGGCGTCAGCACTCTCACGGCGACCAGCGTTCCGCCGCTGCTCATCGGGCAACCCTACTACCTGGCTCTCACCAATCCCAACCCGGTGGGCGTCACCTTTGCCATCGGGGTCGGGTTCGACATCACCACCCTGAGCAACTGTCAGATGCTCGTGTCGAATGTCGTGAGCCCTGCCGGCATTCCTCGCTATTTCCAGTTTGATGTTCCCGCCAGCGCCGCTTCGTCCGCCTTTCCGACCGAGGCCGTCTCGTTCTGGCTTTCCGGCGCGCAAAGCAACCTGACGGTCGTGCTGAGCGAACACCTGCCGCTGCCCGATCTGAACCACTACGACTACATCAGCCGGCAGCCATGCACGAATGATGAAGTCATCATGCTGGTTACCAACACTACGCCGTTCCCCATCCAGACCAACCGGTGGTACGTCGGGGTCTTCAATAGCGCTGCCGCCAACGTTTCCTTCTCCGTCCAGGCCTGTTGCACCACCAACTACCCGGTGATCATCCCGCTCACCGACGGCATCCCATTTGTCGTATCCTCGGGCAGCAACACCTTCGCCGCGCCGCCCGGACCGCCGCAGCGGTTCTTTTTCGACTTCCTCGTCATTCCTCCGGCGCGGGCGGTTCTGTTTGAACTCTACAACTTGTCCGGCGATGCCGACTTGGTCCTGCAGCAGGCGGTGCCTCCGACCATGGCGCCCTACTTCCAGACCAGCTTCTTCACCGGTCGCGAGCCGGAGCAAATTGTTGTCCGGACCGACCCAAGCCGGCCCGCTGATTCCACGGTGCCCGATCTTCGCGGCCACTGGTATCTGGGGGTTTACAACAACGAACAGACGAACGTGACCTACAGCATCCGGGCTGTTCTGCCGGACGACAACGGCATCCTGCCCAGCGCCCAGCAGACGCGCATTTCGATCCTGGCGATGGCGGCTCCGCACGGTCTGTTGCTGAGTTGGAACTCCGTCGTGGGCGAACATTACATTATCCAATTCACTCCCAATAGCATCGCGCCGATTATCTGGACCAACATCGGCTCCATCATCGCCACCACCCCGCTAACCACGTTCGAGGTGCTGCCCGTGCCGTCCAACGGCGGCTTTTTCCAGGTCGTCCAGGTGCAGAATTTGGTGCCCACCCTCAAGATCCAGCTTACGACCACCAACTCGGCGCGGGTTTCCTGGTCCACCACCTTCCCGGGCTACACTCTCCAAAACAAGCTTGGAATCACGGGAACAAATTGGATCAACACCGCCTTTCCACCGGCTGTGGGCGTTATTGAGATTGGCAATGAATTCGTCGTATTTGATCCCCTCGGCATTGTGCCCAAGTATTATCGGCTGACCAAATGAAGCCTTTTCGCTTGCAATCGCCGCTCTCGACACGGATATTGCCATCAGGAATGAAACATAGAGAAAGCGGAACCTTCTTCTTTGCTCCTCCTGACCTTGGGCGGCATCTGCTGGCGGCCCGGCGAAAACCGGGGTCATGAATCGTGAGGTTCTGGATGGCTGGTGCGAGCGGGCCATTCTTGCCCTGGTGCTCGCCATTCTGGTGTTTGGTCCGTTGGCTTTTGGCGCGGTCCCCGCGCCGGCATTTTTGGTCATTCAGGCGCTCACGCTGGGGGTGATGCTGCTCTGGGGCGCGCGCTGCTGGCTTCAGCGCCGGCCCCAACTGCTCTGGCCGCCCATTTGCTGGGCGGTCGTCGCGTTTGTTGGTTATGCCATTGGCCGGTATCTCACGGCAGACATCGAATACGTTGCCCGGCAGGAGCTGATCCGCGTTTTGGTTTATGCGTTTCTCTTTTTTGCAATTCTAAACAATTTGCATCGGCAGGAGGCGGTCCAGGCGATTAGCTGCATCCTGGTTTTCCTGGCGATGGCGATTTCGTTCTATGCGGTTTATCAATTTCTGACCAATTCAAACCGGGTCTGGCTCGTCTCCAATGTTTACCCGCATCGCGGCACAGGAACCTATATCTGCCCGAACAATCTGGGCGGGTTCCTGGAAATGCTCTTGCCGCTCGGCCTCGCCTACACCTTGACGAGCCGGCTCAAGCCCGTCGTCAAGGTCTTTCTGGGTTACGCATCCCTGGCCATTCTGGCGGGGGTCGTCGTCACATTCTCGCGCGGGAGTTGGGTTTCCGTCGCGCTGAGCCTGCTCCTGTTTTTTGGCGTTCTCGTTTTCCATCGGGCGCACCGGCTCCCCTCGTTTGTCCTGCTGGTGGTGATCGTCGGCGCGGGTATTTTCTTCGTCTCGCGCAGCTTCTCCTTGCAGTCGCGCCTCAAGCAAGTGAGCGTGCCCTCCAGCGCCGAAGGAGACACCCGGGTTGCTCTCTGGCAGTCCGCCATTCGAGTCTGGCAGGAAGACATCTGGTTCGGGGTGGGGCCGGCGCATTATGATTACCGGTTTCGGCAGTATCGGCCTGACGCAATCCAGCAGCGTCCCGTTTGGGTCCATAATGATTTTTTGAATACCTTGGCTGACTGGGGCCTGGTCGGGACGGCACTGGTGGCTGCGGCCTGGGTGCTGCTCGGCCTGGGGGTGTTGAAAACCTGGCCGTTCGTGCGCAGCTCCGTCGCCGATCTGGGCGGCAAAAAGAGCAGCAACAAATTCGCCTTTGTGCTCGGCGCCTCGGCCGGTCTGGTGGCGATGCTGGTCCATTCCGTCTGTGATTTCAATATGCACATTCCTGCCAACGCGATTCTGGCGGTTGCGCTGATGGCCCTCCTGAGCAGCCACCTCCGTTTCGCCACCGAGAATTACTGGGCTCGAATCACCATCTGGACCAGGGTGCTCCTGAGCGGAATTCTGCTGG
>JBAXTC010000021.1:0-25653 GCA_037130375.1 Verrucomicrobiota bacterium
GCAGGGTTCGTATGTGTTTGAGATCAACCCCTTCCTGAATGCATTGACGAATGACACGGGCGTCTATGTGAATCCCCCGGACGCCGGTTACAACACCTGGCCACCACCCGCCGCCACGTCCGGCAAGAATGCGAAACTAATGTCGCGCCAGATTGTCTGGAGCTATTCCTCCAAGTCCAGCCACGGCATGTTCAGTCACATCGGCAGCAGCGCGCATCGGTTGCCCAACGGCAACACACTCATCTGCTCGGACACGGAAGGCCACATTATCGAAGTCACGCCCGCCGGCGACGCCGTCTGGGAATACATCAACCCGGTGACATCGGACGGGATTCTCACATTCAAACGGGACAATTGGCCGATGTACAACTCAATTTTCCGCGCCTTCCGCATCGGCACGAATGATCCGGCGCTGGCGGGTCGCACGTTGACTTCGGGGAACACAATTACAGGCCGGACACCGTCGTATCACTCACCGTAACAGGCCACGCCTCATGACACTTCACATCTCAAAGCACAGTATGAAAACCCTTTCCATCACAGTCATCGCTGCTGCGGCGTTGTTCTTAAGTTCAGATCCACTTCCTGCCTACGAGCGGCTGCAAGGCCCGACGGAGGCGCTCTACTGGAACAAGACCAATGCGTATGCGGGTTACACCTTCTTCGGCGTCCGGAGCAACACTTACCTGATCAACATGGAAGGGCGCGTGATGCACACATGGCCGGTCGGGACAAATCCGCGCTTACTGACTAACGGCAATGTCCTCGACGCGGCTGGCGGGGATGTCACAGGATTCACCGGACTCAAGGAAGTGGACTGGAGCGGGAACACCGTCTGGCAATGCACCGAAGCGCGCACGAACTATGCGCCGCACCACGACTTCTTGCGCATCTACAACCCTAAGCTCGGCACGAATACCACGCTCTACATTGCAGCGAAGACCATTTCGTCCAACGCCTGCGTGGCGGCAGGCTGCAATCCGGCCAACGGCCCTTACACCAACGCGCAGGTGGACGCCATTGTGGAGGTGGACATGTCCGGCAACGTCGTGTGGGAATGGTGTTTCTTCGACCACGCCATCCAGGACTTCGATGTGAGCAAGTCAAATTACGTCGGCGCAGGCAAGAGCATTTCCAACTATCCCGGCCGGCTGAACCTGAATCTGCCCGGCCGGCCGGTGACCAATGACTGGCTGCGCTGCAACTCGATTGATTACAACCAGACCCTCGACCAAATCGTCATCAACGCAGCGGGCGGCGAATTCTATGTCATTGACCACGGCAACACGTTCCTTGCCGGCAATCCAACCGGGAGTATCGCGTTGGCCGCCAGCACGAATGGCGACTTTCTCTATCGCTTCGGCGACCCGGCGCGCTACAGCCAAGGCAATCCCCCTTCGATCCAGCAGAACTGGACGACCTCCACCACCGGCAACAAACAGATGGGCGGTTCGAGCCACGCGCAATGGATTGCGACAGGGTCGCCAGGCGCTGGGCAATTCCTCGTGTTCAACAACGGCGGCGACCTATTCGAAACTACGCCGCAGTCTTACATTTTCCAAATCAATGGCTACCTGAACGCCACCACCAACGACACGGGTACCTATGTGAATCCCCCAGCCGCCGGCTACAACAATTGGGCCGCGCCCGGTCACGACACCGACAAACGCACCAAGTCCATGTCGCGCCAGATCACCTGGATGTATTACTCGATGGCGAACCAGGGCATGTTCAGCCATCTCGACTCCAGTGTTCAGCGCCTGCCCAACGGCAACACGCTGGTCTGCGATTCCACCGAGGGCCACATTTTCGAAGTCACTGCCACTGGCGATGCGGTGTGGGAATACATCAATCCGGTGAGCGCGGACGGGATCATCACTTACAAGCGGGATAACTGGCCGATGCACAACACCCTGTTCCGGGCGTATCGTTACGCCACCAATCATCTCGCATTCACGGGCCGAATCCTCACCCCGCAAAGCACGATCACCGGTGAATCGCCTTCTTACATTTCCGCTCCCACCATCAGCGGCACGACGATCACGCCAGCAGTACCCACCGCGGCCAGCAACGTATGGGTAACCTCGCTGATCACGAACAGTCGCGGCGTCGCTTCGGCCACGCTGACCTATATCGTTGGGGGCGTTACCAACACGGTCGCCATGCTCGAAGATGGATTGCACCAGGACGGCACGGCAGGCGATGGCGTCTATGGCGGACAGATTCCCGCCTTTGCATCAGGCACAAACGTGAGCTATTACATTTCGGCCCAGGACGAATACGGCTTAACATCTGCCGATCCCGCTACTGCCCCGAGTGCGAAGTATTCTTACACGGTCCAAACCCAGGCGGTTGGCTCGTGGACCATGTTGAAGCTCCCGGATACTAGCCAGACCAATTCTTACACCGCAACTTTCGGGGAGGACTCGGACTATTCGATTAATCCTCCATCATTCACCGACAACGGCGACGGCACGGTAACTGATAATGTCACCGGCCTCATCTGGCAGAAGGCCGACGGTGGCGAAATGGCATGGTCGAACGCCGTGCTCTATGGGCAAACCAACCGCGTCGGCGGCCAGAGCGACTGGCGACTGCCTACGAGCCATGAAGCGTTCAGCATCCTGAACCACGGCACGGTCAACCCCGCTCTAAACACCGCCTTCTTCACCCTCTCCACCGCACAATACTGGTGGACGGCGGACTCACAAGTCGGCGACTCGAGTCGCATCTGGGCGATCAACGCCGGTGGTGGCATCGGCGCGCATCGGCAGGATGAAACGATCAGTGCCGGCGGTACGAATCGTTATCACGTCCGCTGCGTTCGCGGAGTGGCCCTGTCCAGCCAACCCGTGCATCACTTCACCAACAATTTGGACGGCACCGTCACGGACCTGGATACCGGCTTGACTTGGCAGCAAGCTGCCGGCGCCAGCGCAGCGTCATGGGAAAGTGCCTTACAATACGCGGAGAGCCTTTCGCTTGCCGGCCGCAGTGACTGGCGCCTGCCGAACATCAAGGAACTCCAATCAATCAACGACGAGACCCGGTCCAACCCATCGGTGGACACGAACTTCTTCCTCGGCGCAAACTCATCCCGCCACTGGTCCTCGACCACGGTGATGAACCTCACTAACCGCGCCTGGAACGTGGACTTCCAGCTTGGCCTGGTCAGTTACGAGGACAAGCTCACCAGCCTGTTCGTCCGTTGCGTGCGTGGAGGTGTGACCAACTCAACTCCACCCACCAACAACTTCACGGCACAATTCGTCCAGATCCCGCCCGGGCAATACCAGATGGGTGACCATTTCGGCTTTGTGGATCCGGCGCATCCGAGTGACGAAGTCCCGGTTCACACCGTAGCCGTGGATTCGTTTTACATGGGAACGACGTTGCTGACCTGCCTGGAGTATGTTCAGTTCCTCAACTCGGCTTTGTCACAGGGCTTGGTTGAGGTTCGGTCCAATTACGTCTATGGCGTGGGCGAGACCAACATATACTGCGACACCTACGGTTCGGATACCAACAGCCGCATCCAGTGGAGCGGCAGTGACTTCAGCATTCGTGACAATCGCGAGTTGCACCCCATCACGGGCATGCGGTGGTTCGGCGCGATCGCCTATTGCAACTGGGCAAGCGCGCGTGACAGCTTCACGGCGTGCTACAACCTCGTGACTGGCGACTGCACTCTCACGAACAACGGCTATCGCCTGCCGACCGAGGCTGAGTGGGAATACGCCGCACGCGGCGGGCTCTACAATCCCTACGGCATGTTCCCGTGGGGCAGCGACACGAACGCCGACGGCACGCTGGCCAACTGGGCGGGGACAACCCATCCTTACGCCACCGGTTCTTACCCGTGGACCACGCCGGTGGGCTTCTACAACGGCTCGCTCCAATACCAGACCAACTTCAACTGGCCTGGCACGAATGTGACCTACCAGACGCGCAACAACACCAACGGCTTTGGCCTCAGCGACATGTCGGGCAACGTCTGGGAGTGGGTCAACGATTGGTATGCCAGCGACTACTACACCGATTGCGTGCGAAACAACCTGGTCACCAATCCGCCCGGCCCGCTCACCGGCTCACCTATGCCGGACGGCAGGCAGTATCGCGGTCTGCGCGGGGGTAACTGGTTCAACGGTCAGGACCAATACGGTCATGCGCGGGTGGCCAACCGCAACCCCTCATATTTCCGTGGCCCGGGCGACCCGAACGGTCCGTGGTTCCATATTGGGTTCCGGGTGATGCGGCGGGGTTACTCGAGCGTGGTTGCCGCGGGAGCGACGCTCACTAATCTTACCTCCGGCCTGCACTTTACCGAAGGCCCGGCGGCTGACGCGACTGGCAACGTGTTCTTCTCGGACATCACGGCGGACACGATCTATAAGTGGTCGGTGTTGAATCAGCTTTCCGTCTTTCGCACGAACTCCGGTGGCGCGAATGGCCTGTTTTTCGATGGCAGCGGCAATCTGCTCGCCTGCGAAGGCGACAACGGCCGTGTGGTTTCCATCACCCCGCAAGGAACCGTCACCATCGTGGCCAGCAACTATGCCGGGCTGCGATTCAACGAGCCGAACGATCTGTGGATTGACCCGGCCGGAGGCGTCTATTTCACCGACCCGGTCTATTTCGGGCACACGGTCGTGCAGGGCGGAGAGTATGTCTATTACATTTCGCCGGATCGGACCACGGTGGTTCCCGTGGTCACGGACCTTGTCCGCCCCAACGGCCTGGTCGGCACACCCGATGGCCTGACGCTTTACCTGGCCGACTGGGGGGCGACCAATGTCTTCCGCTATACCATCAACGCCAACGGCACGCTGACAAACAAAACGCTGTTCGCCCGGGTGAAGTGCGACGGGATGACGTTGGACGCCGAAGGCAATCTTTACTTCTGCGAGAACGCGATTCTGGTTTACGACTCCACCGGCAATCAGGTTGAGCAAATCGCCGTGCCCGAACGGCCGACGAACCTCGAGTTCGGTGGGAGCGACCGAAAGACCTTGTTCATCACCACGGATGCCGGCTCCCTTTACTCCATTCGAATGCGGGTCCAGGGAGTCACCAGCGGCACGGTGATGACGAACCAGCCTCCCGTCATCACGAGCGTCGCCATCACGCCCGCATCACCGACCACCAACGACACCGTCTGGGTCACGGCACGCGTTACGGATGATGTGAGTGTGGCCAATGTCGCGTTGACCTACAGCACCGGCACCGGCGGTGGAGCCATGCAAACAAACAGCGCTTTCCTCGAAACCATGGGAGCAATCGCCGCTAAACCGTGGAGTGGAATCGGCGCCAACTACGCCTGGACCGTGACCGGCAATTCCTTCGAGCAACGGGCCGGTGCAAATTATGGGGCTGGCAACACCAACGGCCTGGAGTTCAAGAGCGGCACCACCAACCTGACCGACAGCATGGTAGCAACCACCAATTCGATTGATGCGCGGGGCAACTCGGGGTTTGTGGAGTTCTGGATGCAGACGCTGACCATCAGCAACCAGTACAACAATGCTGGATGGACCTTCCAACTCGATTCCGGCAGCGGCTACGTGACACGCCTGAGCGAACTCACCAGCACCAACCACGGGTGGAACTTATATCACTACGACCTTCAGGGCGGTGAGTTGGTGACCAGTTTGAAGATGCGCTTCCAGTTCCGCGGCGGCAGCACCGAAAGCCGCATGGATCTTGATCAGATATCGGTGAAGGTGGTCACAAGCGGCGGCAGCACTTTCACCAACGTCTCGATGTTGGACGATGGCGCTCACCATGATGGCGCGGCAGGTGACGGCACTTATGGGGTAGCCATCCCGGCGTTGCCCGCTGGCACAGCGGTGAGTTTCTATCTGACGGCGGTGGATAACCTGGGGGCCACAACTTTGGCCCCCGACGGCGCTCCTGGCACGGCCTATTCCTACAACGTGCAAAGTGCGTCCACCGACCAGACCGTCGGTTTGTTCCTCAACAGCAGCAGCGCCTGGCCGGGCTACACCTTGATGGCGCCAATGCACCACACCAACACTTACCTGCTTAACAACGCCGGCGAAGTGGTTCACATGTGGACCAGCACTTATGAGCCGGGACGCAGCGCCTATTTGATGACGAACGGCCACATGTTCCGGGCGGGCATGGTCAAACAGGGTGGCCCCTCGACCGGCGGGGGCGAAGGCGGGCGCATCGAGGAATACGATTGGAATGGCAATCTCGTGTGGGCGATTGACTATTACAGCCCGACCTACATCCACCACCACGACTTCAAAGTTCTGCCCAACGGCAACGTCCTCATGCTTGTGGCTGAAAAGAAGACTCTCGCCGAAGTCATCGCGGCCGGGTTCAACACGAACCTGCTCGATCCCAGCATCTTCAGCCAAGGCTACATGCTGCCCGATTGTTTGGTCGAAGTAACACCGACGCGGCCCAACGGCGGCACGGTCGTCTGGGAATGGCACCTCTGGGACCACATGATCCAGGACTATGACCCGACGAAGAACAACTATGGCGTGGTGGCGAACCATCCGGAGCGAATTGACGTCAACGGCACCGGCATGAAGATTCCGCAGTTCTGGAACCATGTGAATGGCATTGATCATAACGCGCAACTCGACCAGGTCATGCTCAGCATCCGGGGTAACAGTGAGGTCTTCGTCATTGACCATCAGACGACCACAGCCCAGGCCGCCGGCACCAACGGCGGACGCTACAGCAAAGGAGGCGACATCCTTTACCGCTGGGGCAATCCGGCGCAATACAACCGCGGCACGAGTGCCAACCAACAGCTCTTCCAACAGCACCACACGCACTGGATCGAAACCAATTGCCCCGGGGCCGGAAATATTCTCATCTTCAACAACGGCATCGGGCGCGGCTATTCAACCATCAACGAGATCGTGCCGCCGGCGGATGCCGCCGGCAACTACAGCATCGCCACCGGCGCTGCCTTCGGCCCCAGCACGCCCGTCTGGACCTATGTGAGCAGCCCGCCGCCGACCTTCTACTCGGCGGAAATCTCCGGTGCGCAGCGCTTGCCCAATGGCAACACGCTCATCTGCGAAGGTATCAAGGGGAACCTCTTTGAAGTCACCAGCGCCGGCCAGACCGTCTGGCACTACGTGTGCCCCGTCACCAGCACGATCATGACGCAGGGCGACAGCATCCCGGTGGACCCGGCCCGCACGGATCAGTTCATGAACGCCGTGTTCAGGGTCTCGCGCTATGGCACTAATTACGCCGGACTCGTCGGTAGAAACCTCAGCCCAACTGGTCCGATCGAGATTTATGCCGCAGGCCTCGGTTGGCCCGTTCTGGACATCACCACCACCAACACCACGGTGAGCTACGACGTGACGACCCGTGCCATTGCCGGCACGAATAACTTGCATGTGGTCGGAACCATGACCTGGAGCAACGCACTGACCGGGAACGGTGGCACCCTGTCCGCGAGCAGCTCGTGGCAGGTCAGTGGCATCCTCTTAGGGGTGGGAGCCAACCTCGTCACGGTCTGGGGCACGAATGCCTCAGGCACACTGGCCAGCGACAGCGTGATCATCACGCGGGGCGCCGCCACTGTCCCGGCCGCCGAATTCACTGCTACGCCAACAAACGGCGGTGCGCCTCTGGCCGTCACCTTCATCGACACCTCGGCTGGTGGAATCACCAATCGCTTCTGGAGCTTTGGCGACGGCGCAAGCACCAATACATCCGCCGCCCAGGTGATGCACACCTACCGATTCCCTGGCACCAACACTGTGCGGTTGATCGTCAGCGGTCCCTACGGCTTCAGCACAAACACCCAGGACGACCTCATCATCGCTGTTTCCTTGAGCACGCTGGGCGACGGCATCCCCGACTGGTGGCGGGCGCAGCATTTCGGCGGCAGCGGCACGACGACCAATGCTGCCTCCTGCGCCACGTGCGACCCTGACATCGACGGGGCGGACAACTATGGTGAATATATCGCGGATACAGATCCCACGAACGCGCTTTCCTGCTTCCGCATCGAAAGCCTCATCCAATCCTGTGGCGTTGCGGTCTTGTTCCTCTCCTCGCCCAATCGCACTTACACACTTTATGCGCGGACCAACTTGAGCCTTGGAGCGTGGAGCCTCGACCCCAGCCAAGTCAACGTGGTCGGCAACGGGGGCATCTTGACCCTCACAAACTCTGCGCCCGGCAGCTTGCAGCGCTTCTTCCGCCTTGGAGTGCAACTGCCGTAAATCTTAACGGAAAATGAACAAGAGCGCATTTCCTGGCCTGGCCGCAACGGCACTGCTCATCGCCAGTCCTTCGCGAACGGCGGCGCAGCCACTAATATCGGAGTGGTCTTGCCACAAAACTGGAAACGAAAAGCTTTTGCCGTACTGACCCACTGCAAGGGCGGCAGGTCGAAGGCGTGGCGGTTAGTGCGCGTCTGGGCTACTACAGTCGAACTCGCGCGTAACTAATGGTCGAGCCCGCCCCCTCTCGCTGGCCCAGCATCTCCAGCGTGCGTGACGGGGGCGATCCGCCCCTCACCGTCGTCGTGAAATACATCGGAAACGGCCGTTGCAAAGGCACGCGCACCGGCTGGCTCAAGGAGCCATCGCGCAAGATCTCCAGCACGCGGTTCTCCGACAGATGCTTGCCGCCGGCGTCGGTTCCCGAAGCATAGTACGCCACAAAGAGACGGCGATCCGGGGTGACCTGAAACCGCGCACCCGAGCCGGTAACGCCCGGTTTGCCCTCGGTTGACTCCTCGATCGTCTGGCGCCGAACCACCGTTCCGTCACGAACGACTGCGTAATGCAGGCTTTCGCTCTGCTTCGCCTCGGGAAAGAACTTCGCCCGCAACCGCTCGTCCAGCGCCCGCTCCGCCCATAAGAGATGCACCTCGCCCTTGGGAGCCACATACAGGTCGCCGGGCGAGATCCAGCCGCAGGTCTTATCCCGGCTGGCGATCTCCACCCAATTGGCAAACGGCTGCCTGGTGATGTCGGGCGTCCATGTGAAGAAGAGCCGGCGGAAGTCATAGTCCCACTCTTTGCCCGTGAGTTGGCGTTTGAATTCCCGCCACACCTTATACGGCTCGATGACATCGCTGACGCCGCAAAAATACACGGCGCGGTCGCGAATCGCCACGTTCGGATAGCAGACACGAATGGGTTCGGGTTTGTCGTATTCGGCGCCCCAGGGCCATTTGAGCTGACCTTGAGCGCTCCATTTGCCGCGGCGGTCGCGGAACGCCCACTCGGCGTGCGTGTAGCCGATATTCTGGAACAGAACCAGCTCTTTCGCCGGGCCATCAGCCGCAAAACTGCGATACGAATGCTCGGCGAACTTGGGCGTCTCTTGCCAGACCGGGATCAAAGAGATGGGTGGAAGGGTGGAATCGCTGGCCTTGAACTGGAGCACGTCCGGCCGGGCCGGGCCGCCGTTGGGCTCGTGGCCTTTGCCGAGGCTCGGGTTGACCGACAGGAAGACACGATCGTCGGGAAAAGCGGCCATCGGGGCCGGTTCACGCGTGCGGCCATCGGCGTCCACCCGCACGCGTTTCCAGCCATGAGCCTGTCGCTCGAAGAGCATCCAGCGACAGTTGTTGAGCGGTTTGGCGTCCAGCACCGTCTCCAATCCACTGGCGAACAGATGTTTGCCCGAGCGCACCAGGCAGGTCGAGCCGTGGCACCACATCGGCCCGGCGCCGTTGTTCGCGTTGGTGTAGGTATAAACATCCTCTTCAACCTCGACGACGGGAGCGAGGGTGGCGCATCGAGCCAGGAGCCCGAAACCAGCGATGAAACATAAAAGAAGGTTCTTCATGAGCGACTTACTTTACGGACTGACGACCCAAACGCCAGATTGATTCAGCGTGAGGCTGCTTTCGTTTAGCCTTCCCTTGACACCCTGCCTCAAAGGCTGGGTCGCCCCCTCCCCTGCCGACCCGCCCCTATGGAGTGCGCCGGCAGAGCGAAGCGGCGACGGCGCTTTCCCCCCAGCGCGGAGCGCTCCCTCTCTAGCCTCAACCATTCCCCCCGAAAGCGATCCGCTCCACCGAACGCCAAAGCGCCATCGCCGCTTTTCCTTGGCGCGGAGCGGCTCGATTGTAGCCTTTGAGCTGCAAGCTAACGAAATTAGATATGATACGGAATCCGCTACGCTGGGATGACTTCGACCATTATCGGAAGCGCCTTGACGAGAGGTGGGATGAATGGCAACGTGAGTGCGGCAACCCCATTTATATTGGGGATGTCACGAGCAATGCAATACGTTAAGCTTCAAAAAATGACATTTGTATCCGACAAAGCTGGTGATCTGCGTTCGCCGAAATCCGGTGCGTTCGCGGGTCGCAGGGATGCATTTACGCTGATCGAACTCCTGGTGGTCATCGCTATCATCGCCATTCTCGCGGCGCTGCTCCTGCCCGCGTTGAGCAAGGCCAAAGGCAAGGCCGTCCAGACCCAGTGTCTGTCCAACCTCAAACAGCTCAATCTGGCTATGGTGCTTTATTGCGGAGACAACCGTGACAAGACCCCGGGAAAAGACAGCGTCTCCAGCACCGGCATCTGGTGGTACTCGGGCACGAAGGATGTCTGGTGGTGGTACAAGGAATTGGACAAGGTTTATGCGGGCGTGGCGGGGGCTTCTCCCAGCAATCATATAGTCTTCCGCTGTCCCAAAGACCGCGGTTGGAAGGATTACGGGTACCCGATGCCGCATTATAACAACCCTGTGCTCGATTACGGCAGCTATGTGTTCAACGGATGTGGCAACCGGGGCAATCCGAAAAACAATCTCCTGGACCTCACTTTATCCACCGTTAAACATCCCGCGCGCACTTGGCTCATGTCCGAATGGCCAATCCATTGGGGTTACTCCTGGCACGATAGCCGGACTGGAGACAAGGATATCACCTACAAAGACGCGCTCTGCAACGTCAGCATGGTGGACGGCCACGTTCAGTATATCAAGACCTACTATAACCCGGCCTTGCCCAACGGCGACGCCCCCTTCGCCTACGACACCGTTGACATCCCTGCATCTTATGGCTACCAGAATGGGCCGGATTGATCCCCTGCGCGCCGCCTCTTGCCTTGCCGGTTCGGTTCCGATTTCCGTTTCCTTTCAAGGTTCGGCTCGCCGATTCCGCATCGCTGACTTCGGCCTGGCCGTCTTGCTGCTGTTCTTGTTGCCTGGTTGCAAGCCTGACAAGATCGAGGTGCTTCTGCAGCCCAGCCAGGCTCTCAGCTCCGTGCTGGCCGAAGAAGCCGCCCGTCTTGCCGGAACAAAAAAGCAAGTCGCGCTCATTACCTCCGATGGTTCCTGGGGACCTCCTTCCACCGTCGAGGAAGCCCTCAAAAGCGCCTTGAAGAAGCACGGTGTCACCGTGTTCACCGCCAAAGCGGACGAACTCGGAAACCCCATGCTGTCAGGCCAGATCGGGTTGAAGTCAAAAGACTTTTTCGAGGCGCTGGAAAAATCGGCGGGGGCTGGTGCGGTCATTTCGCTGGTCGGCGCGCCGATGCTCATGCCGGGGGATGCCGCGCGTCTGAGCTCGGGCCATCCGCCGGTACTGATTGTGGCAACCGCCATGTTGGGCACTAAGATGGGCGTCCGTACCGATCCTTTGGTACTGGCTGGCCTGCTGGAGGCCAAAGTCATCCAATTGGCCATTGTCGATGGCTCTGACGAGGCAGTCAACCTCACCGGCAAGCCAGATTCCAACCGGGAACTCTTTGCCCGGAATTACCGCATCCTCCGCCGACCCGATTGAACTGATAGGCCTTGCCAGGTGCGTTTATTTGTCGGAGTCCGTTGATTGAAATCATCATTAGCACCTTGATCCGCCGAATGGTTGTTTTTGTCTGGCTGACCCTGACCCTGATCGCCAGCGCGTCATTGGGGGCCGAACCCTCTGCCGCCTCGCCGTCGGCCAAACCGAACTTCGTGGTCATCGTGGCAGATGACATGGGTTTTTCGGATGCCGGCTGCTATGGCGGTGAGATCCGGACCCCCAACCTCGACCAACTGGCAAAGGGCGGCTTGCGGTTTACGCAATTCTACAACACAGCAAGGTGTTGGCCGTCGCGGGCCTGCATCCTCACCGGCTATTACGCCCAACAAGTCCACCGGGACGCGCTGCCCGGCCTGGGGGGCGGTGCCTCCGGTCGGCGTCCGTCCTGGGCCAGGCTGCTGCCGGAGTTGCTGCATCCGCTCGGGTATCGTGCTTATCACTCCGGCAAATGGCACGTGGACGGCCCGGTGCTGGCGGGGGGCTTCGACCACTCGTATTCGCTCAACGACCACGATCGACACTTCAACCCCAAAGACCATACCTTGGACGATCACCCTCTGCCCGCAGTCCAACCGGGAAGTGGCTACTACTCGACGACCGCCATTGCCCAACATGCGGTTGATATGCTGACTGAACATCAGGCAAAGCACCGCCAGCAACCGTTCTTTCTCTATCTGGCGTTCACTTCGCCGCATTTCCCGCTACATGCGATGCCCGAGGACATTGCTGTTTACCAGGATCGTTACCAGGCGGGGTGGGATGTTTTGCGGCAGGAACGTTATCAGCGGATGAAAAAGTCGGGGCTGATCAATTGCCCGCTTTCCCGCCTTGATCCGCAGATATTACCGAGCTGGAATCTCCCGGAAACGACGTTGCGCGAGCAGATCGAACCGGGCGAGGTGGGTCACGCCGTGGCATGGAACGATTTAAGCGACGTGCAGAAACGCTTTCAACCGGTTAAGATGGCTCTCCATGCGGCCATGATCCATCGAATGGACATCGAAATCGGCCGTGTTCTGGTTCAACTGAAAACAATGGGGAGCTTCGACAACACCGTCATCATCTTCGTGTCAGATAATGGGGCCAGCGCCGAGCAAATCATCCGGGGCGATCGGCACGACCGCTCGGCGCCGCCCGGCTCGGCCAAGACCTTCCTGTCCATCGGCCCCGGCTGGTCCAGCGCTGCGAACACACCGTTTCGGCTTCACAAGTCCTGGGTGCATGAAGGGGGGATTACCACCCCGCTGATCGTCCATTGGCCGCTAGGAATTTCGGCACGCGACGAGTTGCGCAGCAACCCCGGCCACCTGATCGATTTGGCGCCGACGATTCTTGAATTGGCGGGCGGCAAGTGGCCCGAGACCCGCAATGGCCAACTGGTTCCCGCGCCGCCCGGCAGGAGCCTGGTGCCTGCCTTCGGCCGCGATGGCTCGGTCAAGCACGACAGCTTCTGGTGGTATCACGACGGCAACCGCGCCATCCGTGTCGGTGATTGGAAACTGGCCGCCGATCATGAGTCGCCCTGGGAGCTCTACGATCTGCGCACGGATCGGTCCGAGTCCAGGAATCTTGCGGCGACCCATCCCGGGAAGGTCAAGGAACTGGATCAAGCCTGGGCGAAACGGTTGGAGGAATTTCGCACACAAGCCAGGCAGGACGCCCCGCAGGCTCAATGAACAGTGACCCCAATTTGCATCAAACTACTTTACAGGAGCTGAAGCTCGGTACAAACTCACGCATATATGAAGCGGTTCGTCGCTCTGCTAAATCCGGGCGCAACGCCCGCCACAACAAATGAACACCAAACATCTCAGTAAACCCGAAATCAGCATCACCCGGCGGGACTTTCTCCGCCGTTCCACTGTCTCGCTTGCGGCTTTCTCGATTGTCCCAAGCGGCGTATTCGGTGCGCGAGGGCAAACCCCGCCCAGCGGCAAGCTCAACATCGCCGCTATTGGCGTCGGCGGGATGGGGAAGGGCAACATCAAGAAATGCGCCGGCGAGAATATCGTCGCCCTCTGCGACGTGGACCAGAACTACGCTGCCAAGGTCTTCAAGGAGTACCCCAAAGCCAAAGTCTATCGCAATTTCCGCCAGATGTTGGAACAGCAGAAGGACATCGACGCCGTCATCGTGGCCACCCCCGACCACACCCATGCGGTCATTGCCATGGCGGCGATACAAGCGGGCAAGCATGTCTATGTCCAGAAGCCGATGACCCACTCGGTTTATGAGGCGCGCAAGCTCACCGAAGCGGCCCGGGAACACAAGGTGGTCACGCAGATGGGCAACCAGGGCCACTCCGGTGACGGCACCCGGTTGATCTGCGAGTGGATCCAGAGCGGCGCCATCGGCGCGGTTCAGGAGGCGCATGCCTGGACGAATCGGCCAGTTTGGCCGCAAGGCATCGAGGTCGAGCGCCCAAAAGAGACGCCGCCCGTGCCGGAAGGCCTCGATTGGGACCTTTGGATCGGCCCGGCTCCCATGCGCCCCTATCATCCGACTTATGTGCCCAACAGTTGGCGGGCGTGGTGGGATTTTGGGACCGGTTCCCTCGGCGACCTCGGCTGCCATGTCCTGGATTGTGCCTTCTGGTCGCTCAAGCTGAACCATCCAACGAGCGTTGAAGGATGCATCTCCACCTACTGGGAGGGATTTTGGAAACGGACCGAGCCTAAGAACGAGACTTACCCCCGATCCAGCATCGTACGATACAAGTTCCCGGCCCGCGGGGATATGCCGCCGGTGTTACTCACCTGGTGGGACGGCGGGCTGATGCCGATACGGCCCGAGGAGTTGGAAGGCGGCCGGCGGTTGGGCGATTCGGATGGCGGTGTTCTTTTCCTCGGGGACAAGGGCACAATCATGTGCGGCTGTTACGGCAAGGATCCGTGCCTGATTCCCGAAAAGCGAATGAAGGCATTTCAGCCACCGCCACAAACAATCGACCGTATCCCCGATGGCATCAACGGGCATGAAAAGGACTGGGTCCGTGCCTGCAAAGGCGGCAAGCCCGCCAGTTCCAATTTCGACTATTCCGGTCCGCTAACCGAAATGGTCCTGCTTGGAAACCTGGCGGTTCGCTTCCCGGACCAGCGCCTGCTCTGGGATGGTCCCAACCTCAAGGTCACTAACGACGACGAGGCCAATGCTTACGTGCGCCGGAAGTATCGCGAGGGCTGGAGCCTCTAAAGCCCGCTGCCCCACTTGAGGCTGCGTTTCGTACCTGTTCAGGTGTGGGGCAGACCTCCGGTCCAATGATGAACAGTGATGTTCTTCAAGTTGACAGCCATCGAAATTCAGCCCAATTTCAGACTCCATGAACACTTGCAGTCTGAGTGAAGCCAAAAGCTCCCTGGGCAGGTTAGCCGACGAAGCTCTTAAAGGCCGTCCAACGGTCATTGCCCGTGGCGGAAAACTGCTGATACTGCAGGCCTACGATCCGCCGGCCCCGGACGCGTTTGATGCTTTGATCGATGAGGGAATCGCTAGTGAACACCTCCTATTGACCGATGCGTTTTGGGATGGCGTTCGCGTCCGAGGCCGTGAATTAGCTCGCAAAGCAGTCGTAAAATGAGCGCCAGGATTAGCGCTCGGGCGCGCGATGATCTGGATTATATCTTCGCCTGCATTTGTGCTCGGCAAGGAATGGATGCCGGTGATCGATTCCTCGATCTTGCCAGACAAGCTGTAGCGTTCCTGGTTCAACATCCGGAGGCCGGCCCGCACCCAAGCTGGGCTGCTCGGCACAAGACTTTACGGTTTTGGGTTATCAGCAAAACCAAATTTCTAATTTACTATTTCCCCGAGGACCGGGGAGTCAGTATCGAGCGAGTGCTGGATGGTCGCCGGGACGTGAAACGTATTATCGAGCAAGGTTTTGAAGAACTCGATTTAACTCAGGAAGCTTGATGATGATTATACAGCAATCCCTCGCGCACGGCTTCGCTTTGATTGTTCAACTTGCCCGCCTTCACCAAGCGGGTGATGAACGTCTGCTGCTCTTTGGCCAGTGCGTAACCCACAAAACAATGTTCAACAACTATTGGAGAATGTCAAGCGCTTCAAATCTAAGCGCCATTCGCCTTAGAGCCCGCTGCCCCATTTGAGGCTGCGTTTCTTCCCGAGCGGCTTGAGGAACTGGGCCGCGCCGGCCGCCATGAAGTCGGTGTCGGTGCCGGCCATGAAGAATCGAAAACCCTGACGCTGCGAGCGTTTGATATGTTCCGGCGTCAGGCCCGGCCGGCCCAGGAATTTCCCATGCTTTTTCCCGGCGGCGACGATTTTGGCAATGGCCGCTTCGAGCTTTGGATGGTCCTGCTGGCCGCGCAGCCCGAGCGAGAAGGAAAGGTCGCTGGTGCCGATGAAGATCACATCGATCCCCGGAACGGCGGCGATTTCATCGATGTGCGAAAGCCCCTCGCTATTCTCCACAACCGTCACGACCAGCACATTCTCGTCGGCAAAGTCGTAGTAGCCCCCGGGAGCAGGCCAGCGGAAAGTGGCAAGGTCCGCCCCCGAGCCGCGCAGGCCGTGTGGGGGATAGCGGCAGGAGGCAACGGCCTGCCGGGCCAGGTCCGGGGTGCTGGTGAAGGGGAAAATGACCCCGAGCACTCCTGAATCCAGCAGGCGCTTGGCCATCCACAGCTCATTGACGGGCGGGCGGGCGATCGGCACCGCCGGCAGCCCACGGGTTGCCAGAACGATGTTACGCACGATTTCCAGGCTCAGCGGCGTGTGCTCCATCTCCAGCCAGATAAAGTCGAATCCAAGCGCCGCAGCCTGGGTTGCCACTTCAACGCTGTTGACGCTGATGACGGGGCCAACCACCGTCTCGCCTTTCAGCAGTTTCTCTTTTACCGGGTTTTTCCACGCTGAGTTTTCAGTTAATTCGTTCCTGGTCATAATGAGTCGTATTGTTGTTTCAGTTAGTGTTCGGAGGGTGCCGGTTCCTTGATCAGCCACACCTCCGAAACCTGGCAGGAACGGCCATTGCCGCCCAGGCCAGGCTCGGCGGACCAACTCAGAGTCAATTTACCCTGTTGTGTCGCCGCCGATGCGATCGCAAATTCCAGTGGCTTAAAAGGCATGGGCTTGGTCAGATACGGATGCACTTCCATCCCTTCGTTGGCCACCAGCCGGATTTTTCGTTTCGGACTGTCGCCTGCATAAATCACGCGAATCTTGTAGCGAGCCGTGGGATCGAGGTGGGTATAAACCATCTGCAGCGGGGCATCGTAAAGCGATTCCGCATGGTCCATCCAGGACAAGCGCCGCGCCACTCCGGGGTTTTCGTCCGGCTCATCAAACACCAGGTCTTCCTCGAAATCGACCCGCACCGACTTAAAGCAGCCCGGGTCTTCGCTAAACCCCAGGCCGGGCAGTAAATGCGGCTGGCACGCGATGTTTCCCAGGTCGTCGTAGAATCCGCCCGGCCCCGGGTCGGTCCATTGCAGAATCTCATCCACCGCTTTGAGCCGTTCCGGCTCGGAACCGAGCTTGCGGATTTTCGCAAATCGTTCTTCGAGCCAGGCGCGATTGTTCAGGGGGTAATCGAGCGTATCCAGGCTCGCCCCGCGGTCCACCGCAATCGCCTGGTATCGCTCGACGCTCAGTTGCATTCCGATGCTCTGGAACAGCGCCTCCCCCAACTGGAAGATGCGTCGGCGCCAGTCCTCATTCACGGGTTCCACCAGGGCCCGATCCAGGATTTTCGCCGCCTCCACGATGGCCCGGGAAGCACCGACTTCTCGCCCCGCACGCAGGCGTGCCATCGCCTGCATCTCGAGGTCCGTTTCATGAATCAGGCGGTGGCGGACGCAGGCATCGTAATACGCCCGAAACAGCGCTTGCTGAAACCGCCAATTCTTGAGGTCGGCCGGCGACGCTGTCCTCTCCATCGCCTGGAATTGACTCAGCGTGGTGTCCACACTCTCATTCGCCAGCAGCGGCCCCACCCAGTTTCGCTCCAACGCCAACAATCCCTGCGCAAAACCATCCGTATATCGCTCTCCGATGAAATAGCGGCTGTACTGGCGGAGAATATCAACCACTTTGGCGTCCGGATTCCAGCCCAGCCCGCTCCAGACGGTCTTGTTGACATCGTCATTACATCCCTCCGAGTACGTCAGAAACCCAATCGTGCCGGGTTGCATCTTGCGAAAGATGATCGCTTCGGCTTCCGGTCGTGGATTGATACACTCCCGCGCTTCCGTCAACGCGTACGCCACGTCCCAGCCCGCCACCGGGTACTCGCACTGGCGCGAGTGGGTGATATCCGGGTAATTGCGAATCGGGTATTTTGCCGGAACCAGTTCGCGCAACTGCGGCAGATTCACGCGCACCTGGGGACCAAACACCACTCCGCCCAGCCAGGCCGGCTGGTCGCGCTTGAGGATGTCAATGAACTCATCGAGCCACACCTGGTCGAAACTTTGCGGCGAAACCCACATCTGCGCCTTGGGATGGTAACGATGCAGGTTCTGGGTCTGCTTCTCCAGCAGGGCCATCAGCACCTTCGGTCGGGTGTGACCCGGATCGCCCCCCGGGACGAAAACCGTGTCGATACGGCTCAACTTCGAAAAGACCGCCCCCCATTCGTTTAACGCCAACTCGACGGTCTTCGGGTCGGCATAATCCTTGTCCATCGCCGGATACCAAATCCAGATGTCGAGGCCATAGGCATCCGCCACGCGCGACATGCCTTGCATCATTTCCATCGGCGGCCGCGGGAAATGCGGGCTGTCGGCATCGTCATCGGAGCGGGGCGGTATGAGTTCAATGGCATTGCAACCAAACACTGCCAGGTCGCGGAAATACTGCTCCCAGACGGGCAAATCCCAGGCATCGTAAGAGTTGCACTTGGGCCGATACCCGAGCTGGTGCCCGCGCAACGGATACTTGGGCGCCGTGGTGACATCCACGTCGTCCCGCAAGCTCACACTCCCGCGCTCCATGCGCAGCTCGCGCAGCAAGTGGCCGACGCCGAATAGAACGCCACGCTCATCGTTGCCGAGAATCACCACCGCCGGGTTGTTCTCCACCTTCCGAACACACAACCGATACCCTTCCGCCGGGCTCGATGCCGGCTGGGATTGCAGGCTTTCCGCGTGCGGCCCGGTGAATTCGCGCAAGGCCGTCTTCAGCCCCACGGCGATGACGGGAACATTCGTAGTCGGCCACGCCGTCATTTGGGGCCAGCGGATGGTGGTGCGTTTCTCAGCTTCTTCGACCAGCATCTTTACCGCCTGCTTCTGTCGCGGCGAGGCGTCCGGCGCGCAGACAATCACCGCATGCCGCAAGTCGAGCGCGCGACCCGAAACGACGCAACCAAGGCAGGCCAACAAAGCCACCAGCGGGGCCGCAAATGCCGCATGCCGCCGGCGGGTCAAATTTGGATAAACGACTCTCGACATAATAAACTCAAGTTGAAGCCGCGACACCGCGATCACGGTCTTTTGGCCGCAGCACGAACATCAGACCCGCCGCCAGCAGCGCGGGCACTGCGCAGTAGGCGAAACCGACCGACAGTGGCACGCCGCTGTCTTTGAGGTAGCCGAGCAGCGGCGTCAGGAGGGCACCCGAGGCGATGCCGAAGAAGTTCAACAGGCCGTAGCCCGTGGCGCGGAACCGGGCCGGAGCAAGCTGGCAGAGGATGGGCATGTTGTTCGCGTCGAACATGCCGAAACCGAAGCCGTAAAGCAGCGAGCCGGCAATGGCCATGCCAAATCCCGGCGCCAGACCGATAGCCAGGATGCCGGGTGCCAGCAGCGCCAGGCCCACCGTGCTGAGGTAGGTGCGCCCCCGAACGGAGCGCTGGGCCCAGCGATCTGCCAGCCAGCCGCCGAAGATCACACCACAGAACGCCGCGCCGGCATGGGTGAAGGTGGCCCAAAGACCGGAGGGCGCCTGCGCCATCCCGAAGCGGTCCTGCAACAGCGTTGGCAGCCAGTTCTTTACCGCCCAACCGGACAGGCTCGGCAGGGAGAAACATAGGATAAGAATGACGAAGCCCCGCCAGTCCACGCCAACCGCCCCGCCTGTGATCGAAGTCGAGCCGGCTTTCTCTCCGCCGCCGCGATTCGTGTCGCGGAGGAAAAACATCAGCACAAAAGCGTACGCGACTCCGACCGCGCCGCAGCCCACGAACGCCGCGCGCCAGGAAACTTCCTGCGCCACCCAGCCGCCGATGCCGCCAAATGCCTGCCCCACGTAAACACCGCTCAAGTGAGCGCCCACCGCCAGCGACCGCGTCGGCCCGCGGTGATAATCGGCGATCAACGCCAGGCCCGCCGGCATGTAAATCGCCTCGCTCACACCCATGATGGCGCGCAAAGCGAAGAGTTGCTGGAAGTTCGCCGCCTGACCCATCAACAGCGTGACAGACGACCACACCCCAAGGCTGACAATGATCAGCCATTTGCGGCTGAGGCGGTCGGCGATTGCGCCGCCCACCGGGCTGCAGAACGCATATACCCATAGGAAAATCGCCATCAGCCAGCCGAAGTTCCGCGCGCTTTGCAGTTCGACGATGTCCGCCTTGATGGAAATTCCCATGGTGGACAGCATCTGGCGGTCAAGGTAGTTCAACACCACGACCGGCCAAAGCAGGGCCACCACGGCCCATGCGTAGCCAGACACTTTTTGCACGTTTGAATTCATAGTTCCACTGACTCCCGTCAGATGGCCAATTCACGGCTGGCTCGCGCCCATCGCATCGAGGTCACCTGGTCCCTTCGTTCATGGGTTGCATCCGCGCGCGTCGGCAATCGAACCGCTTACTGCGTCTTCTCCGGCTTGAGCAGTTCGGCGAGGTTGTAATGGGTGTAGCGCGTATGCGCCGCCGGGTTTTCCGAGTCGGCGTTGGCAACCCAGAAATCGAGCGAGCCCGGTTCAAAGAGCGCGCAATGCAGGTTGGATGTCATACAGACAGGCCGCGTCATCAGGTCGCGCGCGCCGGTCGCATCCAGCTTCCCGTACTGGGCCTGCACCCGCCGGGCCAGCTCCTCGTAACGGTCGCCGGCCGACATCAACACGGTGTCCGGGATGCCGTGCGGCAGGAGCGGATGAGTCTGGCCAGGCCAGATGGTCTCGAACTTGTCCGGGGTGGCGGCGATGCCGACCGCGCGGTTGGACTTTGCGTCCGAGATGACGTAGTAATAGGCGCAGGTGCGCGGCCCCTTGCGCATAATCTCGACCGCCTCGTCCAGCGTGTTGGCCTTCTCCATGACTTCGCGAACCAACTCGGCCATCGGTTTCCCATCCCAATCGCCCTGCCCTTTTCCGCCCATCTCGCCCATCGCCACGTGCTTCTCATTCATGGCAGTCACTGAGCCGATGAATCCCGCGTAACCGACGTTCACCCAGGCATTGCCCCGGTCCGGCTGGAACACCATCACCACCGCGGCCTGTTCCAGCCCCATCCCGCGCATGTAGTCAAGAATGCGCCCATGATACAACTTGCCGTCCGTGGTCGCCTTGCCGAAGACCGCGAAGCCGCTGCAGTGAAATATCTCGGGGAAGAAGTTCGCCAACCGCACTTCCTCGCGCGGCAGTCCGGACGCGGCGGCCAGCGAATCCATCTCCCGCAGGTAGCGCTCGTCCATGAATGGATTGAGCCGCTTTTGCGCGGCCTCGATTTCGCCGAACACCCACTCGCCTTTCTCGAACGAGCCGCCCACGCCAACGCCGAACAGGATTCGGTCCACCAGTTGGTGAACGTCTTTCTTCATCAGCGTGCCGTGCTGCCGGCCCATCTCCTCCGGCGTGCCTTTCAGCACCAAAACCCGCGTGCCATCCACCATCTCCAGTCGGCCGTTGCCTTCGCGGGCGATGATGTGCCGCTCGCCCGTGGCCGGCCCGAGCGTCGGAACCTTGTCGCCCAGGGCGCTCATCGCCACGGTCGCAAAACGCGTCAGATGCGAAAGCGCCACCGTCTCGATCTTGTCGCCGGCCGCCGGCTTCAGTTTCCACTTGGCCGCCGGCCACGCCTCGGCGAATTGCGGATTGACCAATTCGATCTGCACGTCGGTTCTTTTGCCTTCGCGATAGGCCAGACGCAGCGGCATCGAGTCGCTCTCGCGTATCCAGAGCTGAAGCGTCCCCTGCGGCACCTTGAAGGCGTCAACGGCCTCCGGCTTCGGTGTCACCTTCAGAACCCGGCAAGGAACGGCCGCAACGCTCTCGTCGGGAAGCGCTTTCACGTCGGTCAAAAGCGACAGCAGCCCAAGTTGGTCGGCTGGAATCGGCAGCTTTAGCGGCCCCAACGACTTGGGATCCTTAACATCCGGCGCGGTCGAAAATGGGGCCTTATCGGGCGAGCCAATCAACCCGAAGTTCTTTCCCGGCGCATAAACCCATAATTCCTGGCCGTCCCGGCCGGCGATATAGCTTTGCCGGTCCCACGTTGTCGCCAGCCGCAAATGGTCCGGCCCCTGGAAGGCCAGCTCCAATTCCCGTCCCTCGACCTCTTTCGGCAAGCCGCCGGCCTTGATGACCTTGACGGTGGTCGTGAAGGTGTGAGGCGCTTCGCTCGCCGGTGGATCGATAATCGCCACCAGCCGATTCAGCGCCTTGGCAAAAAGCTGCGAGGGCGAATTCGTCTGCGTCTCCTGGCCCGAAGAAATCCCAGGCAGCAGGAGGGCAATGGCAATAAGGCCGGCGGCAGCTCGCGGTATTATCGTCCCCCTGGCGGAGTTCGCAAACGCCGGAAACCCCCTGGCGCGTGGCCGCGTTCGGAATGCACCCCCGCTGGGGGCAAGCGCAAGGGTTGGACAGGTCATGAAGTTCGGCGTCGGCTTTGTCATATCAGTTGCAATAAATCATCAGGCGCACAGCTTCGGCGCGCCGCCACTACTCTGGCAGAGATCCAAGGCAAGGACGTTCAATATCCTCCACTGGACAATATAAGAAAGAGCCCGGCAGGTAAAGCCAAAGCTGCCCAAGTCAGCAATTCTTTGACGGGGCGTGGGGCAGGTCTCCGACCTGCCGGTCCGCGGAGTCTCCGACTCCGTGCAGGGCCAGAGCAAGAGCAAGACACCTGCCCCACGCTGCTCCCCAAAGGAAGCGGTTAGCGTACAAGAAGAGACCACCCGTGGGGGGTGGTCTCGACCAGAGAACAGCGAAACCGTCAGAAGGCTGCAGCAGCGGCCGGCGCAGCTTTGACCTTGCTTTTGTCATTGCTGGTTCGTTTCTTCCGCTTCAGATAGGCTTGCCGCCGTTTCCGATTCTCTGCTTTGTTGTATTGCTTGCTCATAAATAACGATCTTTACTTCACCAACGCATTGCGATTGTTTAACACACTATGATGATTCGTTGGGATCGATTCAATCTCTATTTGTCGTTGGCGTTGGCGGCAACCCTCGTCGCGGGTTGCCGAAGCCCGGAGAGCAAGCGCCGAAAACAGCTCACCGTCTTCCGGGTTCACCTGGAAGTCCACCCGGACGGCAGCACTCTCAATGAACCGGCCCCGATTTACCGCCAAAAACCGGTCATGGTAAACATCGAAAAGACGCCTTTCGTCACCGAGTTGGAGGTTTCGGATGCCAAGGTGTTGGATGTCATGGGTGGCTTTGCCATTCAAGTGCAGTTCGATCGACACGGAAGCTGGTTGATCGAGGAACGGTCCATCGCCAACCGAGGCAAACGATTCGCCATCCACTGCCAATTCGGCGAACACCTGAAAGAAGCTCGCTGGCTTGCCGCGCCCGTGATTTCGCGTCGCATCAGCAATGGGGTGCTCGTTTTCACCCCGGATGCCACCCGAGCCGAGGCGGACGAAATCGTTCTGGGCTTGAACAACGTGGCCCGCGAGGTTAAGAAAAAGAACGCATGGTAATAGCAACCTCGATTCGCCGCCCCGCCTGGCTCGGGCTGTTTCCGGCCTGTGTGCTCGCCTTGTCGAGCCTGGCACAGCCCTTTCAACTGCCGACCGCCAATCACGCGCTGTTTGAAAAAGATGGCGAAGCGAAATTCTTTGTCGGCACAATCGGCAAACCCTGGATGAGCGGCACTTTCGGCTGCGTGCGAAGCGACGGCCGGCAAATGCACGAGGGTCTGGACATCCGTTGTCTCCAGCGCGACAACCACGGCGATCCCACCGATCCCATATTGGCCACCGCCGACGGCACGGTGGTGTATTTCAGCACGCACCCATCCCTGTCCAACTACGGCATTTACCTCGTCCTGCGTCACCAAATCGAGGGCCTCGATATTTATTCCCTTTACGCTCATCTGCATGAAATCCGCCGCGATCTCAAGATCGGCCAGGCCGTGAAGGCCGGTGAACCCATCGCCATCATGGGCCGCACCGCCAACACGCACCAAGGCATTTCCAAGGACCGCGCGCACCTCCACTTCGAGCTGAATCTCCTGGCCAACGACCGGTTCGCAAACTGGCAGAAGATGGCCGCTCCCGGTCAGCGCAACGATCACGGCGAGTGGAACGGACAGAATCTGCTCGGCATCGACCCGCGGCCTATCCTCGTGCAAGGACACAATCCGGGCGCCCGGTTCAGCCTGCTCGACTTCCTCCAGCACCAAACCGAACTCTGCCGCGTCCTGGCCCGCAAGACCGATTTCCCCTGGCTTCGGCGCTACGCCCCGCTGGTTCGCCGCAACCCCATTGCCGAAAAGGAAGGGACCGCCGGTTATGAAATCGCCCTCAACTTCAACGGTGTCGCTTTTCAACTCATTCCCCGCGCTGCCTCCGAAATCAAAAGCAAAGCGAAATTCCAACTGCTCTCCGTCAACGAAACCGAATTCCGCAAGAATCCCGGCCGCCATCTCGTCATCAAAAAGGGTCTCCGCTGGGAACTCACCAACCACGGCTCGAGCCTGCTCGACCTGCTCACCTACTGAAGCGGGGCTTGATGCAACCGCAGCCCCGCCAAGTGCTCAGAGTTCTCACAACCAATAGCGTGCCATGAACCGTTTGGGGTATCCCGTCAGAGTTCCGCGCCAGCGGCGCTTGGTTCGCACCCTGAATCCCTTTGCTTTCACGCTCATCGAACTGCTGGTCGTCATCGCCATTATCGCCATTCTTGCAGCCTTGCTCTTGCCGGCACTGTCGAAGGCCAAAGAAAAGGCATGGGTCGTCGGCTGCCTCAACAACCTCAAGCAGTTGGAGACTTGCTGGCACCTTTATGCCGTTGATAACAACGACGTCCTGGCCCCGAACGATTCCGTCATGCTCGTCAGCGGCACCAGCCAGACCGTCGGTGCTGCCAGCATCTCCTGGTGTCCCGACCACGCCCGCACCGATACAAACACCCTGGACATGCGGTCTGGCGTCCTCTTCCAATACAATACCTCGGTGGCCATTTATCATTGCCCGGCAGACAAATCAACCGTCGAATCCGCCAGCGGCCAACCCCTGCCCCAACTCCGCAACCGCAGCTACAATATGAGCCAATCGGTCAACGGTTACCCCGAATACCTTACGGCCCTTGACATGCCCGGCCTCTCCGACATTCCTTGTTGGAAGAAGTTTAGCGAGATTCGACGCCCGGTTCCCAGCCAACTCTTTGTTTTCATCGATGAACACCCCGATACTCTATACGACGCCCAGTTCGGAAACCCTGCAGGCGCATCATACTGGCCGCCGATATGGTTCGACATGCCCGCCGACCGCCACAACCAGGGCGCTTGCCTTTCCTTCGCCGATGGCCACGCCGAACGCTGGCGTTGGCTCGCCCCTAAAGTGTCCCAACACTACATCGGTCAGCCCCCGTCCACCCAGGAAATGCCCGATTTTCTGCGCGTCCAAAGCGCCATGAAATTGTGGTCCGACAATTAACCTCAACCGTCGAAACGATGGGAAAGAGTGGAGTGATGGAGTGGTGGAGTGATGGAGTGGTGGAGTGATGGAGTGGTGGAGT
>JBAXTC010000210.1:0-10624 GCA_037130375.1 Verrucomicrobiota bacterium
GTCAAAGACGGTGACACCACCAAGATGAAAGCCTTCGGCGAAGTCCTGAGCGATGACGAAATCAAGGCGCTCGTCAAATACATCAGGGATTTCAAGAAATAACGCCCTCTCCGACGTAAGCCCCAGTCTAAGTTGCGGGGGATGCCTTGTCGGCTCCCCTTTTTTTAGGACGGCGGCATGCTCGGGTTCCCATAATTGCTTCATCGAAGCAAGAAATGATAACAAATCAGCAAGCGAGGGGAAGCCGCTTTGGAGTGGTTTTCTTATTTTATTGCCCGTGATTGCGCCAGGAATGATGAATGTTGCTGCCAGGATAAACTGAACAGAATGCCATGCGCCGCCTTTTGAAAATGCCGCCTCAGATCCTCCGCATCTTCCTGCTGGCGGTCGGGATTGTGACGACCTACATGATTGCGCGTTACTTTCTCACGCCGCCTTCATTTGGCCAATACGGCTGGTATCGCGGTGAGGCGCTGGTGGAGTTGGCAGAGAGACCGCTGGTTTACGCCGGCAAGCAGGCCTGTGAGGTGTGCCATCCGGACGCCTATCAGAAGCTGATGAAGCACGAGCACAAAACGCTTTCCTGCGAGGGCTGCCACGGCCCGGGAGAGGCGCATGTGAAAGACCCTCGGAAGGAGAATATTGATAAGAGCGGGTTTGCAGCTTGCCTGCGATGTCACGAGGCCAATCCATCCCGGCCCAAGTGGCAAAAACAGATCGTTATCAAGAGTCACTACACCGGATCAAAGTGTACCGAATGTCACGTCCCTCACATGCCCTCGGAGGTTCCATGAACAACCCGGTTTCCAGACGCAGCATCCTAGGCAAAGTCAGCGTCGCTGTTGTCGGTCTGCTGGTTGCTCCCGCGGCCAAGGTGGCCAAGGCGGCAGTGCAACAGGTTTTTGTCAGCCCCGGCGCGCCAAAAAGTTATGACCCCACCAAGCACAAGTGGCGCATGGCCATTGACGCCAACCGGTGCATCGGCTGCGGTCTGTGCGCAGAGGCATGCAAGAAAGAGAATCACGTTCCGGAAGGCCCCTATTTCCGCACCTGGATCGAGCGCTACATTATCACCAAACCCAAGCCAGGCTCCGCGGAGGCCCGCGGTGAGGTGTTGGTGGACTGCCGGGATGGCGGCATGCACGGCCCGCCTGAATCGCCCGTGCCCAAAGAGGAGGTTCAACATTCATTCTTCGTGCCCAAGCTGTGCAATCTCTGCGAGCACTCCCCCTGTGTTCAGGTCTGCCCCGTCGGCGCCACTTTCGACGCCCCGGACGGCGCCGTGCTGATCGATCCGAAGTACTGCATCGGTTGCGGCTTCTGCATCCAGGCCTGTCCCTATGGCTGCCGCTTCTTAAACCCGCTCACCAAGACGGCGGAGAAGTGTACGCTCTGCTATCACCGCATCACCATCGGACTTAAACCGGCCTGCGTCGAGGTTTGCCCAACCCAAGCGCGCATTTTCGGCGATCTAAAGAATCCCGTGACCGACGATCCGCTTCAACAGTTTTATCAGAACAACCGCGTGCAGTCTCTCAAGCCGCATCTCGGCACGGAGCCACGCGTGTTCTATGCCGGCATTGACAAGGAGGTTCGATAACATGACCAACGAAATGACCAACATCGTGGTCGAGGTGATGCCGCATTTCGAGGGTTACGTCTATCCGAACGAGGCCACGCAGCAGCCCCTGTGGAGCATCCTGATTGTCCTTTATCCGTATATCACCGGCTTGGTGGCCGGCGCGTTCATCATGGCGTCGCTGGTCCGGGTCTTCAATGTCAGAGCACTCGAACCGGTGTATCGACTCTCGCTCTTAACGGCGTTTGCCTTTCTGCTCTGTGCTCCGTTGCCGCTTTTGTTTCACCTTGGGCATCCGGAACGATGCTTCGAGGTCATGATGACTCCGCATCTGACATCGCCCATGGCGATCTTTGGTTTCGTCTATGCCTGGTATCTGATGGCGGTGCTGTTGCTGGAATTGTGGTTCGATTACCGGCACGACTTTGTCACCTGGTCAAATATCACCCCGGGTTTCCAGGGCATGCTCTACCGGCTCTTTACGGTAGGCGTCACCGACATTACCGAACCGGCCGTCAAGCTGGACCACAAGATCGGCCATATTCTCTCCATCGTCGGCATTCCCTCGGCGTTTCTGCTTCACGGCTATGTCGGCTTCATTTTTGGTTCCGTCAAGGCCAACCCATGGTGGGGCAACGTCCTCATGCCGATCATTTTCATCATGTCCGCCATGGTCTCCGGCATTGCCCTCTGCGTCTTCAATTACCTCGTCCTGAGCTGGATTCGCCGCAAGACCGTCGATATGAACTGCATCGATGTGATGGGCAAATTCCTCTTCTACGCGTTGGTTCTGGATGCAGCCATCGAAGCGTTGGATTGGATTCATCGCCTCTATTCGGCAGAAGAGGGTTTCCGTATCATGCAGTACATGGCCCGGGAGAAACTGTTCTACACGCTGAGCCTCGGCCAGGTCGCCTTCGGCACGCTGGTGCCACTGCTCCTGCTGGGGTCGCTCCAATTGTTCCGCAAGCGGATTCCCGACTTGCTGCGCCGCCGCATGTACTTTACCAGCGGATTATTGGTTCTCATCGGCGTGCTGGCAATGCGCTGGAACGTGGTGATCGGGGGCCAGCTTTTTTCAAAGAGCCTGCGGGGTCTCATGGGCTATAAAATGGAATTTGCCGGGTTGGAAGGATGGCTTATGGGAGCGGTTCTTTTGGCGTTGCCCTTTGTTACCCTGACGATCATGATCCGGTTGTTCTTGTCCGAAAAACTGCCCAGTTCCGGCGTTCCCGACCCGGACGCCGGGCAGGCGATTTAGCCATGATTTTCAGACTCGGCTATCGCGGCGGAGAATTCGCTTTCCTGCCGGGAAATGCTTGTGCCTGGAAGACCGCCATCAGTTCAACAAGAAAATACAAAATAGTTATATGAAGAAAATAATTCCGTTAACGATCGCTTTGCTCGCGATCCCGGCTCTGTCCCTCTGCGCGGCAGACGGCAAGGCATTGTATGTCGATAAAGGCTGCGCCAAATGCCATGGAGAAGACGGCAAAGGCGAAACCAAGATGGGCAAGAAGTCCGGCGCCAAAGACTACACCAATGCCAAGGTGCAGGAAGAACTCAAAGACGACGCCGCCATCAAGGCCATCAAGGATGGCTACAAGGACAAGGATGGCAAGGTCGTGATGAAACCCTCCGACGGGCTGTCGGACGAAGACATCAAGGCCCTGGTCGCCTACATGCGAACTTTCAAGAAGTAAGCGCCTGAACCTCTGAGCACGACCCTGCGATGCAAGGCAAGTTAGCTGTTGGTCGCAGGGTTTGCCACCACGCCCTTCGCTTCCTCGGGCTAAACTCTCGATAATCCACGCAGACAACAACGCCAGGCGACTCGGCTCTCAAGTCCGATACGCGCCTCGTTTAACCTTTTTAACGTTCTAACGCTTTAACTGTCTTAACGGAATGCCTCCCGACCCCTCCTTACCATCCCCCTCGCCACGTCGGTCTTCTGTGTTTCGGAATTGGTTGAGTTTAGCCGGGTTGGTCATAGTGGTGGGGAGTGTTTTCTCGTTCTTCCTCCTCCTCCTGCTCGATGCCCTGGCCCCTTTCGCCAATCCCTACGTCGGCATCCTGACTTATCTCGTCGCGCCGAGCTTCGCGGTCCTCGGCTTCTTGTTGGCCCTGCTCGGAGCCTTTTTGCGCCATCGCCAGATCGTCAAGACCACCGGCCCGCTCCCGCCGCTCAGGATCGATCTCACCCGGCCTCGAGATCGGCGACTGCTCGGCTTCTTCCTCGCCGCCAGCGTGGTTTTCCTATTGATTTCCGCCATCGGCAGCTACCAGACCTACCATTTCACGGAGTCGGTCTCGTTCTGCGGCCAGGCGTGCCACGGGGTCATGCAGCCGGAGTTCGTGACTTACCTCAATGGACCTCACGCCCGTGTCGCTTGCGCCGAGTGCCATATCGGCAAGGGCGCCAACTGGTATGTCAGGTCAAAATTGTCCGGCACCTACCAGGTCTATGCCACCATGGCAGACAAGTACCCGCGCCCAATCCCGACACCCGTCAAGAACCTCCGTCCCGCCCAGGAGACCTGCGAGGAATGCCATTGGCCCAAGAAGTTCGTCGGCAATCTTGAGCACACCTTCGTCAGTTTTCTCGGTGATGACACCAATACGCCGTTCACCGTCCGGATGCTCATGAAAGTTGGCGGCGCCGACCCGACCCACGGCCCGGAAGGCGGGATTCATTGGCACATGAATGTTCGCAACAAAATCGAGTACGTTGCTGCGGATGAGGCGCGGCAGAAGATTCCCTGGGTGCGCATGACGGATTCCCAAGGGGTGATCACTGAGTTCCGCACCTCGAAATTCACCAATGCTGTTGATCAGGCTTCCATCCGCCAGATGGACTGCATGGATTGCCACAATCGGCCTGCCCATCGCTATCAGACCCCCAATGCCTCGGTCAACATGGCCATGCAGCTCGAGAAGATCGATCGTTCGTTGCTCTACATCAAGACCAATGCCATCTATGCGCTGACGCGGCCCTACACCAATCAAACTCAGGCGCTGCAGGGCATCGCCACGATTCTCTCGCAGCGTTATCCGGGCGATGTGCGCATTCGTCCGACCATTGATGCGGTGCAGCAGATTTACACGAACAACTTCTTCCCGGAAATGAAGGCCAGTTGGAAAGTTTACCCGGACAACATCGGCCACAAAGATTGGCCAGGCTGCTTTCGGTGCCACGACGGTCTCCACAAAACGGCGGATGGCAAGCGGACGATCAAGGCCAATGACTGCAATGCATGCCACACGATCTTCGCCCAAGGTAATGGCGCCGAATTGGACCAACTCTCGCCGAAAGGGCAGAAGTTCAGGCATCCGGGCGGAGATGATGTCGATGGCGGTTGCAGTGATTGCCATAAAGGCGAATAGCTGTGATGACCCTCCCTGGCCACACGGTAGCGTTGACATCGCAACAACCGAAATAAGAAGACCCCGGAATGAAAAAGTGCCCTATCTCCAGAACCAATCTCTTGCAGACTCCCAGATTCCTGGCATCTCGACTCCTCCGACTCGCGTCTGGCGTCTGGGAGCTTGGCGCTCTGCTTTTGCTCTGCCTGGGGCTATTCTCCTCTGCGCAGGCGGCAGAAAAGGGTCCGAATAACGCATGCCTCGATTGCCACTCCGACAAGACGCTCACCAAGACCAATGCGGCCGGCAAAGAGATTTCTTTGTTCGTGGATGAACATCGGTTCATGGCCGGCGTTCACAAAACCAACACCTGCACAAGCTGCCATGCCGACATCACTGGCAAGCACCCGGATGATAACCTCGCGGCGCAGCCGCCCAGTTGCGCCAAGTGCCATGAGCGGGAATTCAAAGAGTATGCCACCAGCATTCATGGCTTGAGCCATGCCATGGGCGCTTCCGGCGCCGCCAATTGCTGGGATTGTCACGGCTCGCACGGAATACTTCCGGCCAAGAACGCGGATTCCCCCGTCTTCAAGCTGAACCTGCCGCGCACTTGTGCTTCCTGTCACACCAATGCAACGCTGACCAAGGAATACCAGATGAAGTCCCCGGAGGTGGCCTCCCAATACCTCGATAGCATCCACGGCCGCGCGCTGCTGAAAATGGGATTGATCGTCGCGCCTTCCTGCAACGATTGCCACGGCGTGCATAACATCAAACGCGCCGTGGACCGGGATGCGCCCATTAACCCGGCCAACGTCGCCAAGACCTGCGGTAAATGCCACGTCACTATCGAGCAAATCTACAACCAAAGCGTGCATGGGCAGCTCCTGGCCAAAGGCGACAAAAGGGGCCCGGTTTGCACCGACTGCCATACCTCGCACGAAGTTGAGACGCCGCGCAATGGCCATTTCAAGATGGCCAGCGATGCGCGGTGCGGCAAGTGTCACCAGGATCGCCTCGATCATTATCGCGAAACCTACCACGGCAAAGCCATGGCTCTGGGCAAACCCAACGTCGCCTCCGAGGTCGCCGCTTGTTACGACTGTCATGGACATCACGACGTCTTGCCGGCCGCCAATCCCAAGTCGCACTTGTCCAAAGCCAATATTCTCGCCACCTGCCAACAGTGCCATCCGAACGCAACCGCCAAGTTCACCGAGTATAAACCCCACGCCAATCCCCTCGACGGCAAAAACTATCCGCTCTTGCACGTCACTTTCCTCGGCATGACCGCGCTTCTGGTTGGAGTTTTTGTGTTTTTCGGCGGCCACACCCTGGCATGGCTGTTCCGGGCCCTCTACCTGTATTGGCACGATTCAAAGAAGTTTCGGGAAGCCAAAATCAGCAGCCAGGAAGGCGGCGAGTGGTTCACCCGCTTTCTGCCCTTCGAGCGCTTCCTCCATTTCCTGGTCGTCACGAGCTTCCTGCTGTTGGTCATCACCGGCATGCCGCTCAAGTTCTATTACACCAACTGGGCCAAGGTGATGTTCAATATCATCGGCGGCGCGGAAACGGCCCGCGCCTTCCATCGTCTCGGGGCGATTGTCACCTTCATCTACTTCGGTCTGCACGTCGCTTCGATAATCGCCAGATCGTGGAAGGGTCGCAGCCAGGTGCGTGATCCGCAGACCGGCAAGTTCAGCTTGAAGCGGTTCTTGGGCGTCGTCTTCGGCCCTGACTCTATGATGCCGACCTGGCAGGACTGGCGCGATTTTGTCGCGCACAATAAATGGTTCTTCGGCCGTGGCCCCAAGCCGGAGTTTGACCGCTGGACCTATTGGGAAAAGTTTGATTACTTCGCCGTGTTCTGGGGTGTGTTTATCATCGGCTCATCCGGATTGTTCATGTGGTTTCCGGCCTTTTTCACCCGCTTTCTGCCCGGCTGGCTGATTAACATCGCTTTGATCATTCATTCGGACGAAGCCTTGCTCGCGGCGGGATTCATCTTCTCGATTCATTTCTTCAATACCCATTTCCGAATCGAGAAGTTCCCGATGGACACCGTCATCTTCTCGGGGCGCGTCTCCAAGAACGAGATGCTGCACGAACGCCGCCGCTGGTACGACCGTTTGGTGGCGGCAGGACGCCTCGACGATTACCGCGTCCGCGACGAATGGCTCCGCTGGAAGACCATCGCCCGTTCCTTCGGCTATTTCTTCTTCGGCCTCGGCGTCATCCTGCTGGTGCTCATCCTTTACGCGATGGTCACCCGCCTCACCCATTGAGGTGACCAGTGGCGGCGGACTGGAAACGGCCCGGCTGTGCCGGCTGCGCCAAGCCAATAAATGCGAAGCAATAGCCAACTTATGCAGAGTGGTTTGGCCCGTCTGCCCCAATAATCATCTGGTATGGGTTTTGAGCGATATGCGGTCTCCCTGTTGGCTACAACATTTTTTGCCCTCGCCGGGGCCATTCCGGCGTATTCAGCCGCCGCCGAAATCAAGAACAGCGCTTGTCTGGACTGCCACTCGGACAAAACGCTGACCAAGACCAACACTGCCGGCAAAGAAATCTCGCTGTTCGTCGATGAGGCCAAGCTGGCGGCCTCGGTTCACAAGACCAATACCTGCGCCAGTTGCCACGCTGACATCACCGCCAAGCATCCGGACGACAATGTGCCGGCGCAGTCGCCCGCTTGCGCCAAGTGCCACGTAACGCAATCGGAGAGTTATGGCGCGAGCGTTCACGGCCTCGCAGCAGCCAATGGCCAGAAGGGGTCCGCCACATGCAGCGACTGCCACGACGGCCACGCCATTCTGCCGCCCACCTCGCCAGCCTCGCCGCTCCACTTCTCCCGCCTCGCCGAAACCTGCGGCGCTTGCCACGAAAAGGCGGCCAAGGACGTGGAAGAAAGCGTCCACGGCAAAGCGGTCGCCGCGGGGCACCGCGAGGCGCCAACCTGCACAGATTGCCACTCGGAACATAAGATCGCGGCGCTCAAGAGCAGATCGCCCTCGAAAAGCTCGAGTGAATTCTGCAGCAACTGCCATGCATCCGAGCGCATGAATACCAAATACAATCTGCCGCCGGACCGGGTGAAAACGTTTTTCGAAAGCTACCACGGCCTTGCGGCCCAGTACGGTTCAACGCTGGCTGCCAACTGCGCCAGTTGCCACGGCTTCCACAAAATCCTGCCCTCCACCGACCCACGTTCCAGCATCTACAAAACCAACCTGGTCGAGACCTGCGGCAAATGTCATCCTGGCGCCACGGATAACTTTGCGCAAAGCAAGGTGCATGTGGATGCCTCGGTCTCCAACCTCGGGGATGGCATCGGTGCCAGCATCAATTGGTGGGTGCGCCGGATTTACCTGGTGCTCATCTTCGGCACAATCGGCGGCATGCTTGTCCACAACCTGCTGGTCTTCGCCAAAAAGGTCGCTGCCCGCTACCGCGCGGCTGACTTGAGCATCCTGCGCATGAATTTCTCGCAGCGGATGCAGCACGTTGTGCTGGCGGTCAGCTTTATCCTCCTGGCCATCACGGGCTTTGCTCTCAAATTCCCGGATTCCTGGATTGGCAAGGTCATGGGCTCCAATGAGGCGTTCCGAAGCTGGAGCCATCGCGTCGCCGGCATCGTCATGCTCGTTGCAGGCGCCTATCACATCTTCTACATCCTGACAAAAAAGGACGGCCGCCAACTCGTCAAAGACTTGTTCCCAGTCATAAAAGACATCCAGGATGTCGCCGACAATGCGCGCTACCTCACGGGACTGAGTTCCGCCAAGCCGAAAATCGCCCGTTTTGGCTACGCCGAGAAGATGGAATACTGGGCGGTGGTTTGGGGCACCATTATCATGGGCGTGACTGGCCTCGTGATCTGGTTCAAGATCGACGTGACGAAATTCCTGCCGCGGTGGGCGGTGGACGTAGCCACCACCATCCATTACTACGAAGCGATCCTCGCCTGCCTGGCGATTGTGGTCTGGCATTTCTACCATGTTATCTTCGACCCGGACGTGTATCCTCTGAACTGGGCGTGCTGGAATGGCAAAGTCACCAAACATTGGCACGAAGACGAGCATCCTCTCGAACATACGGCCGACGCCAGCCAAAAGCCCAAACAGAACGCTGCATCTTCCCCGCCGCCGCAGGCACCCGCTGCAAAATCGAAAAGCTGAACTCCTTCGAGGCATGGGTTCCTGGCCTTCAACCCGTTGACAAAAAAAGGGCGACCCGGCTTTCCCACCGGATCGCCCCCAACCCAACTATGAAAAGAGGAAGGCAGCGCCTGTTGGTCCTGGCACCGCCCCACTCAGGAGGAGTAGGCAAGGAACCTACAAGATTCTTGATAGCAAGACCCGCGCCACGACTGTGTCACTGCCAGCCGACACGCAATCGGGCGCTACCGGAGTTGAGTTCCTGCAGCCAAACACCCGAAGCCTGATACAGCACCTGGCACATGCTGTTGAACGCCGAGGTGCTGGACTGACCGTCGGCCACCTCCTGCTGATAGTTCGTAAAGGCCTCCTGAAGGATGTCCAGCCCGGCGTCCAGTTCGGCCAACTCGTTGGCGCCCGAGGATAACTGCTGCGGAAACAATGTGCTCTTGAAGGCACTGTAGGCCCCGCGCAACACTTGAAACTGCTGCCAGACCAGCCCGGAGCCTCCGTCGCCGTAGTTCGAGGCAGTTTGCGTGCTGTTCTGGAACCAGCGAACTTGCGCCTGGACGGTCTGCAAGGCACTGCGTTGCGCCATCGGCGTGTTTGGCGTCAGACCGCCGGGCGGCGGCCCGTAGCCCCAAGGAATCTGGGCCCACAGCAGACCCGAGGATAGGATGCCCAGACTGACTAAAACTCCCAGCCCAAGGGGCGGGACGAATTTTCTTAGGTTTGATTTCATATCCTTATTTCGTGACAAGTTTAGCTGGCTTCAGAGCCGCCGCCACCGACTTGAGTTCTTCCAAGATGTCGGCAAGGCCCGCTTCCACCCTCTGTCCGTGGTCCCGCGTCGTCCGGACCAATAACTTGGCAGAATCGGCGCTCGCGAAGCCAGGGTCGTTCTCCAGGCCGTTGCGCAGGCGGCGCAGGCCCGCCAGAAACGGCTGAAACGCCTCGCGGGTCTGTTGCGATGTGAGATGGATTCTGGAGAAACTCTGCTGCAAGAGATCATGACGCTGCTCGGCCAGCTTGCGCACTTCCGGATCCTTCAGGCTCGCCAGGTGTTCGTGCCATTGTTCAAAGTAGGCTTTGCCCCTGGCCCGCATCGCCTGCGCCCGGGCACGCATCTTGAAGGAGTCCACCTCCAAACGCTGCACGTCCTGTGTGAATGCCTTGAATACCCTCGGCGGACACGAGGTATGCGCGGCGGCCCGGTCCAGCGATTGGAGCGTCGCCTTCACCACCTTCTGTGCGTCCAGGGCGATCTGGCGATATTCGGCCACATCCTCGCGGGCCCGGGGCCCGTTGCGGTCTTCCGGTTTAGTGGCGCAACCGGCAAAGCCTGCCAGCGCCGCGGCAAATAGTGCCAACCCTGCCCAACGGCTTGCGAGGCCAGCCTTGGCTCGACTGTTTGATGGTAATCCCATGACGATTCCGATTTGTTTTCCTGTTTGTTTACCGATCGGCTGTTAGTCCGCTACACTCTCGCCGGTTCTTGCTCTGGAAGCCAGCGAAAACT
>JBAXTC010000211.1:0-10619 GCA_037130375.1 Verrucomicrobiota bacterium
GACGGGAGTCGGCGCTAACACTCCGATAATCGAAGAAAAGTGCGCCGACTGCCGTCGGCGGCTACGATTTTGCAGGTTCTTGAATCCACCCTGGGCGCATGGGATGTTGCAGCAATACCGATCCGCCCCAGCTTACACCGGCAGGGCTGAGGTATTTTGGTCAACCCTATCCATCGTAAATGGAGCCAGTTGTCGGATTTGAACCGACGACCGACGGTTTACAAAACCGTTGCTCTACCACTGAGCTAAACTGGCCATAACACTATGCACTATGTTTATTGGCTATAATCGCAGCCACAAATGTCGGCAATTGACAATCTGATACCGCAATCTGATACCGATCGATATGAACGACGCAAAGACAGACCAATCGCCTTGGGTGAAGGCACCAGTCTCAAATCTTGTACGTTATAGACCATCGCGGGTATATTTTGCCCATGCAAAGGTGGGCGGCAAGCTTATTCGCCAGTCACTCAAGACGGACGTGCTTTCCATCGCCAAACTGCGTCTCCAGGCCTTACTCGCCGGTGAATAGCAGAAGACCGAGCGCCGTAATGCCATTACGATTGGGAAAATGCCGTTCGGAGGCACCCTGGAAATCTACAGGAAAGCCTCTCAGCTTTTCCAACCACGATCTTGCCCCGGCCAGAGTCCTTGGTGTATTGCAGGCTTAACAACGCTTCGAAGCCTTCCCCAACAACTCAACCCACAGCAGCGCCGCCGTTGCCCAGGCCATCGCCAACCTGCCCATAGCCTTCCCCGGTCCCATGCGCCTTTTGATCGGCAGAGGCAGACATCGCAGCTTTCCAGGCAGCACTCCTCTTGATCTTGGGTTTCATCGTGGGTGCTGCTTTATCTGACGTGCGTGGGAAGGTCGTAAATGCGATCCCTTTGCGTTTTGCCCATCTTGCCTTTTCAGCCGCTTTCATTCTCGCCCTCCCCTCTGCACTCACCTGGCGTCTCTTGGCTTCTTCAATCGGTTGTGGAGAAGGTTCAGCGTCTCAATCCCTGTCGTCTGCGTCTTCACCGCCTTCATTCCCGGATCCCTCATCATCTTGTATTCAATGAGCCGCTTGCCGATGTGCCAGATGCGAATGTAGCCCGTCTCAGTTTTCCAGATCTGCCCTCGTTCCAATTCCGGTAATGCTTGGCTGCCTGTCTTCATCGTAAGCTAAATCAGACATTAACTGAGCTGGTTCCGTTCATCCATCAACTCGGTCTCGTTGTGCCGCCAAGGCCAAGGAGAAGAAGCTGTCAACACCCGATCTCGTCAGGTCGATTGAAATCTTCCTTCATCGTTCCCACCCCGCTTTGTCAACCACCACGGAATGCCTCCTGACATCGAAACCACCTAAACGATTTAGCGGATAACAATTGCAATCTGCCCGGAAAGGCGTATAAAAACGGAAAATATGCAAAATATGGCAAAAGCGATTCTGCCTGACTTGGATCGCGTCAAAAGGACATTCCTATCATTTCAAGCCTAACCTTTTATGAAAACGTTAATAACAATGTTTGCAGCAATAACGCTGATTGTTGTGGCTGCAGCGAATTCCGCTTCGGCTCAGAACAGTTGGTCCTTCGTGATGTTGGGCGACACCCGGGGTGAAAACAACACGTCCACGGGAATAAGCACAAATCTAAATGCCATAGCACAGAAGATAGCCTTGCTGAATCCCCGACCCCAACTGGTGATCGTGGCCGGCGACTTGTGCAATGGTAACTGCCTGAACACAAACTCCCACAAGTATCCACCAGACGGCAATTTTACCAATGAGGCGGCGAAGGCGACCTATGAGATGTTTTTTGCCAACTGGAAGGCGGCCATGAAGCCCGTCTTTGACTACTCCAATAGCACAGGCACCCCGATCTACCCCGTGCGTGGCAACCATGAGAGCAATGATACTGGGCAAGCGCCCATTGAGGTGTTGAAGAAGGCTTATGATGAAGCTTTCAGCTCCTATGTGCCGGCCAACGGTCCAAACAACGGTCCGACCAACAACGAGCGGGGTTTCAGTTGGGCTTTCACCAGCAACAACGTCACGTTCGTCGCCGCCGATCAGTATTTCAATTTCGATCCGGCATCCACAAACACGCCCTGGTCGGGATATCATTATCTGGATCAGGCCTGGGTCACCCAGCAGTTAGGGCTGTCAACCTCCCCTTACAAGATTGTAATCGCCCATGAGCCGATCTTCCAGACGGTTAGCAATGGCCCCGGCGAGGAAGCGGTTAATGAGGACGCCCAGCATTTCTTCGGCACAAATTCCGCCGCATTACAGACCCGCGCGAATTTCTGGAACGATATCGGCGACGCCGGTGCCCAGATCTATTTTTGCGGCCACCTTCACCTCGAAACCGTGGCCTCCACCACCAATAACCACGGGCGTACGATCATTCATTTGCTGGGAGGCAACGGCGGCGCACCGCCGCAGAACTTCATTTATGGGCCGGAACCGGGAGTCACCATTTTTTACAACAACGGGAATATTGTGCTCACCAATGGGTCAATCCAAGGGACCTTCGGCTTCGCGCTGGCAACCGTGACAGACGAAAACATGACGATCCAATACTATTCACTTAACCCGACCAATAACAGTTGGACCATAGCCGACTATGTCACCCAGATTGCGTCGGCGAGATCCCGGCCCATCGTCAGCCTTCCGTTCGACCCGCCCACCGGCACCTTCAGCTATACCCGGCAGGATCCCGCAGGCACCCGCTTGAGTTATAGGATTGAGAGATCACCCGACCTGAGCGGGTGGAGCGTGGATGCCGCGGCGACCCAAACCGTCACAGCCACCACCAACAACCTCCAGACCGTGCAGGTCACTCTCAGCGACTCCAAGCCACTCACTGCGCCGAAGCTCTTCATTCGCGTCGTGGCCCAGTGATCACCGATCCGTATTCAAGTCAGCGGCTCGGACGTGCTGACAACCTTCAACACCGTGTTGGGCCGCAGTTATCTGGTTCGAGGCAGAGAGTTTAGACATCACCATTACAACTCTCATGAACACCGATTATATATATTTCTGCTCTCCGATCAACGCAATAGTTGAAGGGATCTATGAAGAAAAGATTCCTTTTACTCACATTAAAACACAGGGCGACTTTGGCCTAGGTACTTTCGATCATTTGGATGGTGAAATGGTAATGTTAGATGGCAATATCTATCAAATGACCGCAGATGGCAAAGTAAAACAAGTTGATGAGAAGTCCTTAACGCCATATTCATGCGTTACTTTCTATCGGCCTTTAACTGAAGAGTTTCTGGAAGAATCGCTAAACTATCAAGCTTTCCTAGCATGGCTAAAAGATTTGCTGCCTTCTTTAAACATCTTTTATGCCATCCGTATTGAAGGTTATTTTGAGAACGTGAAGGTTAGATCTGTACCCAAAACTGAAAACTACAAACCCTTAGTCGAAGTGGCCCAAACTCAACCTGAATTTGAATTTAGCCACATCAGAGGAACTTTAGCAGGGTTCTACACTCCGTCTTATATGTCTTCAATCAGTGTGCCTGGCCTGCACTTACATTTTATTTCAGAAGATGTTCAGCATGGTGGCCATTTAATGTCCTGCTGCCCCAAGGGTATCAAAGTAGGCATTCAATTTATCCATTCTCTAAAAATGGATATACCTCTCAGCCTTGATTATTTAACCTGCGACTTTAAACGCGACACCGCTAAAGATCTGGATAAAGCAGAAAACTAATGTCGCCACAGTTATCATCAAGCCTGGGATCACTTCTCAGAGCCGGCGGAGCTTCACTAATGAATCAGCCGGGAATCTTGGAGCCAAGCTTCCAAACGGGCATGTCAGCGCCATTGAAGTGGGAGCTTGCAACGGCATTCGCCGTTAATTTGCTGGGATCTGGACAGCAAAACCGAGTAACTATTCAGGTCACAAATCAAATCAACTTGCAAGCCGCGGACTGCAGCTTCAGGAAGCTGGCCGCCACAAATTCGCGCTCCGGGTCCTCCAGCAACTCCATTGTCTTATCGCCGTCCACCCCTTGAACCGCCTGGATAAGGACCGAACTGTCGAGATAGGTCCGTTTCGTAGCCGTTTGGTGCAGGGGGTTCGTTAGATTTACGGTAACTGTTCAGGTGTGGGGCAGACCACCGGTCTGCCGCTGGAGGTTGGACATTGTTCGCGGGCATCCATCCTGAAAGGATGGGATCACTTAGCCCAGGGTTGCGCGCGGCGCGCTACCCTGGGAGCCTGATGTGGGGATACATTCTACCCTGAAAGGGTTGTATCGTTTGTCCCCCTTCACGGCAGTCAATTCAACACTTGAGAATGACTCCCAGATAGTGGTGCAATTCTTTCCGTAGCGCGGTGTCGCGCAGCGAGGGACGGCGGTCTTTGGTGGAGAAGACGGTATGCACGAGAATCCTGGCCAATGATTGCGGCATGGCGGCGAGAATGGACCAAGCGGGGCCGCGATGCAACCCTTTCAGGGTTGGGGGTGTACTTGGGATCACACACCCAGGGTAGCGCGCCGCGCGCAACCCTGGGCTGAGAGATGCAATCCCTTCGGGATTGGCTCCCGTTTAGTCCGCAGAATGTCCAAACTCCAGGGGAGACCATCGGTCTGCCCCACACCTGAACAGTTACAAAACCGAACTGCGTGGCGGCTCAGAGCAGGAGTGGACACGCGTCAACCGCGAATCGAAGATCGCAAATTATGCGAGCTATGGTCGAGCAGGCCCCGCCTTTTCAACGACCTGCTTAAACTGCCCAATCACGTCGGTGACAACTTTCTTCTGTGTGTCATTCAAAGCGGGATTGTTGGACAACTTATCGAGCACCTGCATCGCCTCCAGGAAACGGCCATAGCGGACTTCCAATTTCGCATTGTTCACCACGATCAGCAATTCAGGATTGGCCTCCAGAGCCTTTTCAAGCTTCGGGAGGTCCACCTTCACACCGCTGATTTCAAACGCAGAAGGGTCGGAGGACTGCTTCTTGCCGCAGCCGGAAAAGGCCACAGCGCTGGCCATGAGGACGGTTACTAGCAATTGTTTAACATTCATAGTCATATCGCAAACCAAGCTCATCCAATCACGAGCAAACTTCAAGTGCTTATTGACAAAAAGACCCGAATGCTGAGGCGCTGTCGTTGTTGTCGGAACGGATTTAAAGGCAAAGAGCCAGAGCCCGCCAAGCCAAATGAAACAGAAACTCTCCAAGAAACCCATCGTGTTCATGGAGGATACGAATTACGTCCTGCGGTTTTTGTGGTCTAGGCACAAGCGGGCGTTAATTCAAATGTTTTATAGGAATGTGAATGTCTCCGCATGGCCTCAAAATCTTCCGTGTCAAAGCCAAGGTACACAGCGCGTATTTTTATGCCCCCGCATTTGCCAGCGGCAATGCCTTTCAAGAAAGCCGTCTGAGCTTTTTCCCACTCATCAAAAAACTCTTGTGGCGCTCTGAAATCAATCAGATGGTCTTCCCCTTTCTGTATGGCAAACGAAATTTGATTACGCAGCAAGCGGGCAACTTCCTCAACTGCCTCTTTTTCCGTATCACCGTAGGCAACCAAATCCATTTCCAGGGCGTGAGCGACATGCTGATTATCGTCACGGGTGATAAGAACCCGAACTTGAAAATCGTAGATGCGAGTTGCCATTTTTCGTGTCGTGTCGTTTCCCATGCTAAACCGTGCGGACTTTAGCATTGTCTCCAAGTCCGTCCACACGAAAATCGCGCCGATTTTTCATCATCTTCACCCTTAAAGGTCAATTCAACGCCATGCCGCGGCGGATGTAGGTTGGCACGTCGAGGTCTTCGCCCTTGTGGATGGTCGGCTCGCTTTTGTCGAAGCGGTCTTTGGAAATGATTTCCAGCGGCAATTGGCTTTGTAACAATTTTGACGAGATTTTTCGTCCGCGGGAACCCCGTCCACCTTGACGCGCCAGCATCTGGCGGATCTGGTCGGGTGGCAAAGTGGGGGCCGGCGGCACAAACCGCGACTCGGGCCGGGCAGTGGCCGAGGGGTTCAAGAGTTGTGTATCCAGTTGCTCCGGGTTGGGTGCGGGCATGGCCTCGTCTTGGGCCGGTTCGGAGCTTTTGCGCGAGGCGATAAGGGTCACGGCCAGGCGGTCGCAGAAGGTTTCATCGATGGCCGCGCCCATGATCACTTGGGCGCGCTCGCACTGGCGATTGATCTGCTCCATGAAGCGGTTAACTTCCGTCATGGTCAGATCGGGTCCGCCGGTCAGGCTGACCAGGACGGCTTCGGATTCGCCCAGGATCTGGCCGCCTTCGAGCATCGGATGGGCCAGCAGCTTGTCCATGACCTCGCGCGAGCGCGTTGGTCCCGTGGCCTCGGCGACGGCGAAGGAACTTTCCGCGTGGCGATCTCGAAGCAGAGCTGCGATGTCGGCGAAATGAATTTCGATCAGGCCGGCGCGCGTGAGGAGGCGCCAGATGCCGCGGACGCCGTCGGCGAGGAGTTGGTTGGTGATTTTGAAGGTCTCGAGCACGCTGGTATTTTCGTCGATGAGCTTGAAGACGGTCTGATTGGGGAGGCAGATGACGCCATCGGCGGCGGCTTTGAGTTCGGCCAGGCCGTGGAGGGCCAGGCGTTGGCGGCGGTTGCCTTCGCAGGCGAAAGGCAGGGTGACAAAGCCGAGCACGAGGGCGCCCGCCTCGCGGGCTGCGCGGGCCAGCACCGGGCTGATGCCGGTGCCGGCACCACCGCCCAAACCGGCCAGGATGAAGATCACCTCCGCGCCTTCGCACAACGACTTGAGCCTGGGCAACTGTTCCTGAGCGAGGGCCCGACCGCGTTCGGGATCGCCGCCGGTGCCCAGGCCGCGCAGGAGTTTGGTTTCGAGGGTCACGTGTTCGACAGCCGAGGAGGGGGCCAAAGGCTGGGGGTCCGTGTTGAGCGCGACGAAGCCGACGCCGGCCACGCAGTCGGTGATCATGAGTTCCATGACATTGGCGCCGGTGCTGCCGACGCCAAAGACTTTGACGGATGGACTTTTCCTGGGAGCATGGGCGGGTTCGGTCTGGGCAAGGGTGTTCATGGGGGAGGTTCTCCGAGGTTTCAACCCCGTTTGAAGAAGATGTTGAATGTGTTTTTGATGCCGGTAGTCAGCGAGGGTTTGTTCGAGCGTTTATGCTGGTGGAACGACCCGAATTTCACCAGGCCAATGGCGGTTGCAAACTCGGGCTGATCGAGGGCCGACTTGAGGCCGCTGATGGAATTGGTTTTGCCGATGGACGCGGGCATTTCGAAGACTTCCTCCGCCAGCTTGGCGATCTGCGGGATGCGGGCGCCGCCGCCGCAGAGAAACAGACCGGCTCGCGAGTAATCCAGGGCTTCTGCGTGTTCGAGGTCCTGGCCGATAAGCTGGAAGATTTCCCGCAGCCGCACTGACATGATACGGCGCAGATGTTCCAGGTTGACTGGTTTGAGGGGCAAGCCGAGTTGGGTGGTGCAGTTGAGCGTCTGGCCTTTGACCGAATCGTCCAGCAGGGCGGCGCCTTGTTCGATTTTAAGTTGCTCGGCACGGCTGAGCGACACTTTCAGACCGTAGGCGAGGTCGTTGGACAAATGGTCGCCGCCGACCGCCAGCACGCCGGTGTGCTTGATGATCCCGTTTCCGTAGATCACGTAATCGGTGGTTCCGCCGCCGATGTCGATCACCAAGGCGCCGAGTTCCTTCTGCTCGGCTGTCAGCAGAGCGAGCGAGGATGCGAGGCCATTGAAGGCAATGCCATCGACTTCCAGTTGCAGCCCCTTGACCGCGCGAATGGCATTTTGCAGCCGATTAAAATGGCCATGAACGACATGAACATCCACCTCGACGCGCGCGCCGAGCATGCCCACCGGGTTGATAATTCCATCCTGATCGTCCACCAGAAAATGCTGGCGAATGGCGTGGATGACGTGGTTTGTGGGGGGCAGGTTAATGGTTTTGGCATTCTTGATCACGTCCTGGACATCCTCTTCGGAAATCTCACGATCCGAGGACACGACCGGGTGGACGCCTCGATTATTGAAGCCGCGCACGTGACCGCCCGTAACGCCAAGATAGACGCTGCGGATTTCAACATCGGCCATTTGCTCTGCTTCCTCAATGGCGCGGCGGATGTCCTCCTCGGCCATTGGGGGATCGACGATTTCGCCTTTGCGCGTACCGCGTGAACGAGCCTGACCGAGGCCGACGATGTTCAAGGCGCCATCGGCGCTGAGTTCGCCGACAACGGCGCAGACCTTTGAGGTGCCGATTTCCAGTCCAACGATGATCGAGGAGGGATCAAACATGTTTTTTCCTGTAGCGCAAAGGTTTGGGTGCCTTCGGAGTTGCCTGGGGAACCGCGCTGGCTTCCAGCCAGCGCGCGGGAATGTGATTGTTCACCGCGAGATCGAGTGTAGCGATGGCCTTGCTCAACCTCTGGCCCATGTCAAAGATGTCATGCCACCGCCGCAGTTGCTGCTCCAAGTCGGCGAGGCCGAACGTCACTTCACTTCCCTGCCCGGTCGTCACGATGAGAACCTCCGGGGAGGAGACGTCAATGCGCTTCAAATCCACCAGCCCGGCCATGGAGGACTGCTCGAAAGCGACTATGAGTTTGAGGGCGGCCCGGACTTGCTGGGTCGCGATGCGCCGGCCCGGTTGCACCACATAGTCGTCAATGCCGCTGAGCACCGGCAACAGGTCAGCCTGTTGATTGCTGGGCGTGGCGCGCTGGTGTTGGTCCAGTGGCGACATGACCCAACCCTCGGCATCAACCTGGTACACCGCCACTTGAACACTTTCGTTGGGGCGCGGCGAGGCGAGGTTGATCTGCGCCACCGGTTCACGTTCCGAAATACGAAGGCGCAAGGTGTGCGGCAGGATGCGTTCGACGGAGACGGACTGGATCAGGGGGATCAGTTCCAAGTCCCGCTTCACCCTCGCCAGATCGAGCGCCAGCAGATTCTCATCGAGTCGCACCCCGGCCCAACGGCGCAGCAGGTCGGTGGCGATGACCCCGTCGGTTCTCACATCCATATACTGGAGGGCGAACGCCTTGTTTTCATACACCAACAGGTTGAGCGCCCAGCCGCCGGTCCGATAGAACAGATAGAAGCCAAAAACAGCCGCAAACACGAAACCCAGCGTCAGCGCGAACACGCGGGTGCGCGCGGCGCGGACATGGCTGGAACGTAGCCTGACGTCCAGCACCTGCTCGCGCCCGAGCCGGCGATTCTTTGGTTTGCGCTTCAGCCACATGTTAGTCAGTTGTCAGGAGCCAGCCACACTTCAATTTCATTTCCTGGCGCGCTTGATCGCCAGATCGACCATCCGCTGGCAAAGCTCCGGGTAGCTGATTCCCGCGGCGGCGGCCGCTTTGGGCAACAGACTACTGTCGGTCATGCCCGGCAGCGTGTTCACTTCCAGCACGACCGGCTCGCCACCGGGCTTGACCATCACGTCCACCCGGGAATAATCCCGGCCGCCGATCGCTCGGAAGGCGCCCAAGGCCGCCGCCTGGATCCGCGCCGTCGTCTCCTCGTCGAATGGGGCGGGGCAAAAATACTCGGTGGCGCCCGCGGTGTACTTGTTCTGGTAATCGTACACCCCCGTCTTGGGGCGAACCTCGACGACGGGCAGCGGTTCGTTCGCCAAAATGCCAACTGTGCATTCACGGCCGAAGATTTTCTCTTCCATCAACACGTGCGTATCAAAGCGCATTGCCTCCGTCAGCGCCCGGCCCCAATCGGCGACCCGCTCGACGAACTGCAAGCCGACGCTGGAGCCTTGGCGGGCCGGTTTAAGCACTATGGGAGGGTTCCAGCCCATCGGCCAGCTTGCCGCCGATGAATCGATCAGGAGGAAGCGCGCGGTCGGAATACCCGCCGCAACACAACGCTGTTTCGTCAGGAACTTGTCAAAGCCGATCCGGCTCGCTTCGGGGTCGCAACCTGTGTAGGGCATCCCCATCTCCTCCAACCGGCGCTGCACCGTGCCGTCTTCGCCGTAAGTCCCGTGGAGGGCGAGGAACACGACGTCGGTTCCCTTGGGCAGCCGCCATTTTTCGCTGCTCGGATCGACTTCATCGACCTCGTGGCCGAGCGAACGGAGGGCTCCGATGACCCCGGCGCCAGACTTCAGCGAGATGTCCCGCTCGGCGCTCGGGCCGCCGAGCATCACTACGATCTTCAACTTCTCAGGCTCGTTATTCATTGGTCACCGATAATTTCAACTTCTGTTTCCAATTCGATTCCGCGCTCCAGGCGGGCGCGCTGTTGGACCACCTCAATCAATGCGAGAACATCATGCGCCGTCGCTGTGCCATCGTTCACGATGAAGTTGCCGTGCTCGGACGAAACGACCGCGCCGCCGACGCGGGCGCCTTTTAGGCCCAGTTCATCAATCAGCTTGCCGGCGGAAATCGAACCTGGATTCTTGAACACGCATCCCGCACTTGGTGCGGCCGGCTGCGATTTCCAACGTTTCTGACTGTACTCGGTCATCCGCTGTTCGATGGCCTGGGGTGAACCGGTTTCGCCGCGCAGCACGGCCTGCAGTGCGATGTGCGTTTTCAGTGCCGGGCAACTGCGATAGGCCGCCTGCAGTTCGCCCGCCGTCCGCTCCTGAATCTGCCCGGTG
>JBAXTC010000212.1:0-10580 GCA_037130375.1 Verrucomicrobiota bacterium
GAAGCTGGAAAGGCTATAGCGCGCATGAAGCCAACCAGCGATTGCAGCGCACCGGTCAGACCCTGTGGCCGCCGTAGTTGCCTCGACGCCCACCGCTGCCGCGCGCTGCCGAGCTACGTCGTAGCGCAGACATTCCTGTCCAATGCCAGGTTAGGATTTGATTCCCAAGAATACCCCCGACACCGATCCAAGCCTTTGTCCCTCCGGGATGAGGAGGGTCAAATCCTGGCGGCATTGGACAAGAATGTCCGTGCTCCAATCCAAAATGAAACTTCCCCGAATGTTTTACGCGCGTTGCGCCCATGAACCTATCAGGCCAACCGGTCTCGTGCTCGCCAACTAGCGTGCTGCCAGCTCCCCGGCAGTGTTTTCTTCGGGTTCCGCCCATTTCCCGTGTTCTTTGATGAGATCCACCAGGCGGTCCACGGCTTCCGCTTCGGGGATGTTGAACTTGATCGGTGTTTTGCCGACGTAGAGGTTGATCTTGCCGGGTGCGCCGCCGACGTAGCCGAAATCCGCGTCCGCCATCTCACCGGGGCCATTTACGATGCAGCCCATGATGGCAATCTTGACTCCCTTGAGATGCTCGGTGCGCGCCTTGATGCGGCTGGTCACGGTTTGGAGGTTGAACAACGTCCGACCGCAGGACGGGCAGGCGACATAATCGGTCTTAAAGGAACGGCAACCCGCCGCTTGCAGGATGTTGTAGGCCAGGCGCAGCGATTGGCTCGCGCCAGACTCACTGCGGATTAAAATCGCATCGCCAATCCCGTCCGCCAGCAAAGCCCCGATAACCACCGACGCCCGAAGCAGCGCGATTTTCGGCTCGAGCGGCACGGGTTCAAAATCCAAGCAGTCCTTGAGCAGGATGGGGTTTGTCCGGCCCAAGCGTTTGAGCGTCGCTGCCAGCAGACGGAACGCTGTGATGGCAGGCAAGGGCGCACCGTCCTGAACCGTGACAAGCTGGGTGTCGCAGTTCAGCTCGAAGTTCCGCGTCGGATCGACCTCGCAGACGTTTAAATCTTCATAGACGGCCTCCGGCTTTACATCAGCTTTCGCATTGAGTTTGGGTGCGACCTTGTCCCAGGTGGCGCGAGTCACCACCACGCGCACTGTCTGTTCAGCGCCGCACTTCACACCATTGGCCAGTTCGATTTCGAGCGCGGGCCGCCGCGTGAAAGTGAAGGGGTCGAATGGCCAGGGGGAGGGGGAATCGGAAATCCGAAATCCGAAATCCGAAAGCCGAGCGGGGGGGTCTGGCGTTGAAGTGGGCCGACTGCCGTCGGCAGCTACGGTCAGCAGGGGGACTTGGGCCAGAAGATCGCGGCAGACCTCGATCTCGCGCGGCGAATCTTCGGTGAGCGAAACGCGGATCGTGTCGCCGAGGCCGTCGCACAGCAGCGAGCCGATGCCAATGGCGCTCTTGATCCGGCCGTCCTCGCCCTCACCCGCTTCGGTCACGCCCAGATGAATCGGATAATTCCAATCCGGCCCTTCCTGATCGAGCCGCGCCACGAGAAGCCGGTAGCACTCGATCATCACCTTCGGGTTGCTCGATTTCATCGAGAACTTGAAATTGTGGAAGTCGTTCTTGCGCGCGATTCGGGCAAACTCCAACGCGCTCTCGACCATGCCCAGGGGCGAGTCGCCAAAGCGGTTCATGATGCGGTCGCTCAACGAGCCGTGGTTGACACCGATGCGCATCGCGCGGCTCAGTTCCTTGCACCGCTTCACCAGCGGGATGAACTTATCTTCGATGCGCGCCAGCTCGGCGGTATATTGTGCATCGGAGTATTCCTTGACGGCGAATTTCTTGGTATCGGCGTAATTGCCCGGGTTGACACGGACCATTTCGACCCATCGAGCTGCCTCCAGCGCCGCATCCGGTTTGAAGTGGATGTCGGCTACGATAGGCACGAGACATTGGCGCGCCCGCAACTCGCCCACAATCGTCTGGAGATTCGCGGCGTCCTTAACCGTCGGGGCGGTGATGCGCACGATCTGGCAGCCGACCGCCACGAGCTCCAGCGTTTGCTTGACGCACTCGGCGGTGTCCATGGTATCGCACGTCAGCATCGACTGCGTCACGACGGGATAGTCGCCGCCAATGATCACCCCGCCTCGGGCAGGGTCGCCCACGACCACCTCGCGGCTCTTGCGGCGTCGATATGAAAACGGCGACTCGCAGCAGCGCATGGGTCAGCTTTTGGCGGGGGCTTTCGGGGCGAATTTCACATCCACAGGCTTTTCCTTATTCCGTTTCCAGGGCAAGTCCTGGACATCGTAAAAGGCGATATAAACCATGAAGGCGATCAATGCCACGGCGCAACTTGTCTGAATAAAGCTGATGATACGGCCGCTGATCGGTTTGCGGCGGATGCCTTCGATGATCGCCAGCAAGATGTGGCCGCCATCCAGCACGGGGATGGGGAGCATGTTCAGCAAGGCCAGGTTCACATTCATGAGCACGCTGAACCACAGCGCCAGCCGCCAGCCCTGCTCGCTGCTGAACAGGCGCGCATAGACATCCATGATTTTCACCGCCCCGCCCAAATGCTGCGCCTTGATGTCGGAATGCCGCGCGAAGAGGGCGCCGAAAGTGTCAACCATCGCGCTGACGCTGGCGCTGACCTGCTCGAAGGCGCCGGGATAGACCAGCTTCGTTTTGCCGTTGCCATCCCAGGCGATGCCGATGCGCGGTTTTTCTCCGGGCGGGCTGATCGGTTTCTCGGGCCTCAGGCTGACCGCCATGTTTTGGCCATTGCGGTCCACATTGAGCGTGAGATCCTGATCGGGATGATCTTCCACGTACTCGGTCAGAGCGGCAAAGTGGCAAAGTTTGGTTCCGTTAACGTCGAGGATATGGTCCCCGCGCTTTAAGCCCGCCCTTGCCGCCGGGCTATCGGGGACAATTTCGGCCACAAAGGCCGGTTCTGCGGGAGCGATCTTGATCTGCCGCAGGCTTTTCCGCTGCCAGATTTTCGTTTCGTCCTTGGCTGCCAGGGGATTGAACACGAGCACTTTGCCATCGCGCTCGACTTTCACCGGCACTGTAGAGCCCTCGCTGCGGACGATGCGCCAGATTACGCTGTCGCCCATGCCGCCGAATTTGCTCACCGGCTTGCCGTCCACTTCGAGAATCTTGTCGCCCGGCTTGAGCCCGGCCTTGTCCGCCGGCCCGTTCTTTTCCACATAACCGATGGTGGTGGTCGTCTCCGCTTCGCTCACCGGCCGGCCCACGATCATCACCACCACTGCGAAGGCCAACGCCAGCAAGAAACTGAACAGCGGTCCCGCAAAGGCGACGATGATCTTGTCGAGCGCCGAAATATTTGGCAGCGACTCGCCGGCACTATCGCCTTTGCCTTCGATGGTTTCCATCGTCGCCATTTGCGGCAGGGAAACGTAGCCGCCGGCAGGGATGCTGCCGAGGGCGTATTCGACGCCATTGATCTTGGTTTTCCAGATCGGTTTGCCAAACCAGATGGCAAAGCGGTCGATCTTCAATCCGCGCCAGCGCGCGGCAAGGAAGTGGCCCAGCTCATGCACGAAGATGAGCAGGTTGAAGAGCGCCAGGACTTCCAGAGCAATCAAGACTGGTTTCAAAATAAACATAGGTTCAGCAAACTCGCCCCATACTGGGGCGTCCCTGAATATAGCAGGGTTTAGGCCGCTGGCAATCTGAACTCTTTCGGGTAAATATCAGCGTGCCGGGGCCGCCGCCTGTTGCCGTGCCCAGGCGTCTGCGGCCATAATCTGATCGAGGGTCGGGTGCGACACTAGCTCGTGCTGCTCCAAGGCGTGCCGGACGGTTTCGGAGATTTGCGGGAAGCTGATCTGCTTGTTCACGAATGCCTCGACGGCGACCTCGTTGGCGGCGTTCAAGACGGCCGGCATGGTTCCGCCAACTTCTCCTGCCTGGCGCGCCATATCGAGCGCCGGGAACCGCGCCGGGTCCGGTTCTTCGAAAGTCAGGCTGCCCAGCTTCGCCAGATTGGTTTGGACGCGGTCGCTGGGCGCGCGGTCTGGATAGGTCAGCGCGTATTGGATCGGCAGGCACATGTCCGGGGTCGAGAGCTGTGCCAGCATCGAGCCATCGACAAACTCGACCATCGAATGCACGACGCTTTGCGGATGGACCACCACCGAGACCCGGCGCATCTCGATGTCGAAGAGCCAGCGTGCCTCGATCATCTCCAGGCCCTTGTTGAACAACGTCGCCGAATCAATCGTGATCTTGCGGCCCATCACCCAGGACGGATGTTTGAGGGCGCGCTCGACGGTAATGCCGGCAAATTCCTCCTTCGGGGTCGCCCGAAATGGGCCGCCGGAAGCCGTCAGCCAAAGCCGGCGGACGGAGTTGGAGGGTTTTCCGTCCAGGCATTGGAAAATGGCCGAGTGTTCGCTGTCCACCGCCAGAACCTTCACCCCGTGCTCGCGTGCTTCCCGCATGACGATTTCGCCCGCCATGACCAGGATTTCTTTTGAGGCGATGGCGATGTCCTTGCCTGCACGAATCGCCGCCAGGGCCGGAGCCAGGCCCGCCGTGCCCACGATGGCGATCAGCACAATGTCCGCGGCCGGGAGCGTGGCCAGTCTCACGAGTCCCTCCGCGCCCGAAAAGACCTCGGTGGTGGTGCCGAGCAAGTCGCGCAGCTCGCGCGCTTTGGCCGGGTCAGCGAGCGAGATGGCTTCGGGTTGATGCTTTCGGGTTTGGTCAAGGAGCAACTCCGCGTTGTTCCCTGCCGCCAGCGCCAGCAGCCGAATTCGGTCGGGCAAATCCTCCGCCACTTTGATGGTGCTCGTGCCAATCGATCCGGTGCTTCCAAGTAAGACGACGTTGCGCATTTTAGTTTAGGGATGCGTCAGCACATGCCGCAGGTATAAATACATAATCGGGGCATTAAACAGCAGACTGTCCAGCAAGTCGAGGATGCCGCCGATGCCGGGGAAGAACTTCCCGGAATCCTTCACCCCAGCCTCGCGTTTGAAAAGTGATTCGATCAAATCTCCGACCACCGCTCCAATACTCAGGATGACCCCGAGGATAATCGCATGTTTCCAGTTCATACCGGCCAGCTTCGATCCCAGGTAATGGACGAAAACCAGGCTGGCGAGGGTTGAAGCGACGATTGCCCCCGCGAATCCTTCCCAGGTCTTGCCCGGACTGATCCGCGGAATCATCTTGTGCCGGCCGATGAGCGAGCCGGTCACATAAGCGCCCGAGTCGCTGAACTTTGTGATCAGCATAAAGTAAAGCAGGTAGTAATGCCCCTCGACATGCGGAAAGAAATTGATCTTTTGAATGAAATTGAGCAGCCAGGGCACGTACATCAAACCGAATAACGTGGTTGAAATCGCCAAAATTCCGGCTGTGTTGCTGCGGGAGAAGAACTGCCGGAGGCACAAACCCAGCACGAAGAGAATGAGGAAACTGGTTTCGAAGTCATTGACTCGCGCCGGGGTGCCCGAAGTCCCCAACTGCCCCGTCAAGTTGAGGAAGGTTCCCACCATGAGCAGCATGCCGCCGAAAATCCCGCAGCGCTCGAAGCAAACCAGGTCGCGCTTGGCCACCAGTCCGTAGAACTCGGCCAGGCCCGTTGCGGCCAGCAGCACCATGATCACGAGAAAAACGTAATCTGACACGAGCCGGTTGCCCGAGAACAAGCCGGCCAGGACAATCGTCCACAGCACGACAAAGCTGACCAGCCGGCGCAAGAAGACCTTCGACTTGGATAACGGAGGCGGAGCGGTTAGCGGGGCGGAGGCTTCCATTTGACGGTTTGCAAAGTTACACGGTCATACGCGTTGCAAGATCGGCTTCGAGCGTGATCTTCCCATGCAACAGATGCAACTCCTCGGTCGGGTTCATAGCGCGCCAAACCGCCGATGCCGCCGATTATACTCTTCGAGCGCCTCGTAAAGCTGCGGCTTGCGAAAGTCGGGCCAAAGTGTTTGCGTGACGACCAGCTCGGTGTAGGAGATCTGCCACAAAAGAAAATTGCTCACCCGCATCTCGCCGCTCGTCCGGATCAGCACATCCGGGTCGGGCAAATTGCGTGTGTAGAGGTGTTGCGAGAACACATGTTCCGTGATATCGGCCGGATCCAGGTCGCCGGCCTTCACCTTTGTGGCAATGCTCCGGACCGCATCGACAATCTCCGTGCGCCCGCCGTAACTCAGCGCCATGATCAAAGTGAGGCCGTTGTTCTTTGAAAGCGTCGCGATGGATTTTCTGAGCTGCTCCTGCACGTTTTCCGGCAGACGATAGACCTGGCCGATGATTTCCAGGCGGACGTTATTCTTGTTGAGTTCGGGCGTTTCGGTCTTGAGATAATGCACCAGATACTTCATCAGCGCGCCCACCTCGTCCTTGGGCCGATTCCAGTTCTCCACCGAGAACGCGTAGAGCGTCAGGTACTTGATGCCCAATTCTCCCGCCGTCCGAATAACGAGGCGAGCCGATTCCGCCCCTGCGCGATGGCCCTCGATGCGCGGCAAGTGCCGCTGCTTCGCCCAGCGGCCATTGCCATCCATAATAATCGCCAGATGCCGCGGCAGGGACGCTTGAGCTTCCGAACTGAGATGCGCGCCCGGCGTGCTCAATCAGACAAAGATCGTTTGTTCGCGGCCGGGCCCCACCGAGGCGATCGCCACTTTGGCGTCCGTCAACTCGGCAATAGCCTTCAGATACGAGCGTGTTTTGACCGGCAAATCTTTCCACTTGCGCGCCTTGTGCGTAGGGGTGCGCCAGCCCGGGAACTCCGCATAGACGGGCTGGCAACGCGCCAGCGCCTCGATGTCGTTCGGCACGTAATCGTAGCGGTTGGTCCCGTCGCGATAGCCGATGCAGACTTTGATCGTCTCGACGGAATCCAAGCCGTCGATGTTCGTCACGGCCAACTCGTCGATGCCGTTGACCATGGCGGCATGGCGCGTGGCGACCGAGTCAAACCAGCCGCAGCGGCGCGGCCGACCGGTCGTCGCTCCGAATTCGCGACCCATTGCGTGCAACATATCGGCGATCTCGGCGTTCTCGGTCGGCAGCGGCCCTTCGCCGACGCGCGTCGTGTAGGCTTTCATCACCCCGACCACGCGGTCCATGCGATGCGGGGGAATCCCCGAACCGGTGCAGGCGCCGCCCGCCGTAGTATTTGAGGAAGTCACGAAGGGATACGTGCCATGATCGATGTCGAGAAAAGTCCCCTGCGCGCCCTCGAACAGAATGTCCTGACCGCGCCGCACAGCTTTGTGGAGCAGGATTACGGTGTTTGCCACAAAGGGCTTGAGGTAATCCCCCGCGGCTCGATACTCGAGGTGGACATCCTTGAACGACAGTGGTTTCGCGCCGAACGCTTTCAGCACCTCGTTGTTCTCTTTGATCTTGAGTTCGAGCTGTTGTTTGAAACGTTCGGGGTTGACCAAATCAATCACGCGCAAGCCCGTCCGCGCCGCTTTATCGCCGTAGGCGGGGCCGATGCCGCGCTTGGTCGTGCCGATTTTGTTCTTACCTTTGAAAGTCTCCCGCTGCGCATCGAGCTCGCGATGATACGGAAAGACCAGGTGCGCGGTCTCGCTCAGGCAGAGGTTGGTATCGATTTGGACGCCGAGCTTGCGCAGCCCTTCGATTTCCTCGACGAGGCTCACGGGATCAACCACCACGCCGTTGCCGATCACGCACAACTTCTTTTTGCGCAGAATGCCCGACGGCACCAGGTGCAGAATATACTTCTGTCCCTTGATGTGGACCGTGTGGCCGGCGTTATTCCCGCCTTGCGTGCGCACCACGACGTCCGCCTGGTCGGTCAGCACGTCGATGATTTTGCCTTTGCCTTCATCGCCCCATTGGGCGCCCACTAGTATCGTATTTGCCATAATCTGAAAACGCAGCTTCCTCTTCTGCCGCGCACCAGTTCGCTTTGCAGAAACGAGTAAACAAAAATCCACGAACGGTTCGTTCGGGGCAAAGCACTCGATCTTTGCCACCGGAAAGTAAAAAGGCGACGCCAGTGTGTCAATCGTGGAAAAGCGGGCACACCCTTCTTGCAGCCGGCAAACGAACAACTGGACAGGCACGGCGCAATTTGAAAAGCTGTTGCCGGTGAAACAATCGATCGTAACTTTGGACATGGAGGGAGTGCTGACTCCCGAGATTTGGATTGCCGTCGCGGAGAAGACGGGCGTTAGAGAGCTGCGCCGCACCACTCGCGACGAGCCGGACTACGACAAGCTGATGCGCGGCCGGCTGAAGATTCTCGATCAGCACGGTCTTAAGCTCTCGGACATTCAGGCGGTCATCGGGACGCTGCGGCCCCTGGATGGCGCCAAGGAGTTTCTCGACGAACTCCGCTCGCTGGTGCAGGTCATTATCCTGTCCGACACCTTCGAGCAGTTCGCGACCCCGTTCCTGCGCCAGCTTGGCTGGCCCACGCTGCTCTGCCACCGGCTGGTGGTCGAGAAAGACCGGATTGTTGACTATAAGCTGCGCGTCCCCGAACAAAAGCAACGCGCTGTGGCGGCCTTAAAGCTCCTCAACTATCATGTCATCTCGGGGGGCGATTCATTCAATGACACCGCCATGCTGATCGAGGCTCACGTCGGGTTCTTTTTCCGCGCGCCGGAGAATGTGCGGCAGCAATTCCCGCAGTTTAAGGCCGTGGATGCGTATGCCGACCTAATGCGGCTGATCGCGGGGGCGATGGACTCTCCATGAACCTCACTTTCGAGACATCGTTACGGCAAGGTTCATCGTCTGCAAGCAGGCCCAAATGGAACAGGAAATAGTCTTTGTACCGGATAACACAACTTAAGAATGGTCTGACCGTCGCCACTGCCGAGATGCCGCAGATGATGAGCGTGAGCGTCGGCTTGTGGATCGGCATGGGCTCGCGTTATGAACCTCCGCAGTTCAACGGCGTCTGCCATTTTATCGAGCATCTGCTTTTCAAAGGCACCAAAGCCCGTTCGGCCAAAGAAATCTCGCAGGCCGTCGAGGGCATTGGCGGCTCGCTCAACGCTTTTACCAGCGAAGAGGTGACTTGCTTCCACGCCCGGGCCGGTCATGACCGCTTCGATCAACTGCTCGACGTGCTGATGGACATGCTCCTTGACTCGAATTTCGACCCGGTGGAGATCGACAAGGAACGCGATGTCATCAAGGAGGAAATGGCGATGTACCTGGACGAGCCGCAGCATCACGTCCAGGAATTACTCAACACCACGCTTTGGCCGGACCAACCGCTTGGCCGGCCCATCACCGGCACCGAGCAGACGCTCGATGCGATGAGTCGCGACCACATGCTCGGCTATTTGAACGACAATTACGTTACCGGCAACACCTTGATCGTCGCCGCCGGAAAGTTGAAGCATGGCCAGGTCACCCGAGCCGTCGCCCGCTATGCTCCCCGCTTCCGCACCGCCGCCCGTCCGCATTTCTCTGCCGCCTGCGACGCACAACGGAAACCGAAGATTCAACTTTTCACCAAAAAGACCGAGCAAACGCAAATCGCGCTCGGCATCCGCACCTGTTCGCGCCACGACCCACGCCGTTACGCGCTCCGCTTGCTGAACACGATTCTCGGCGAAAACATGAGTTCCCGGCTCTTTCAAGTCGTGCGGGAGGACCACGGCCTGGCTTATTCCATCTACAGCACGCCCAGTTTCTTTGACGACACTGGCGACCTTGTCATTTCCGCGGGCCTGGACACTGATAATCTGTCCAAAACGCTACGGCTGATTCAGCGCGAACTGGGCCAGATGATCGAAGCATCCCCAGGCGCCGCCGAATTGCGCCGCGCGCGCGACTACGTCATCGGCCAAATCGATCTGGGCCTCGAAACCACGGACAACCAGATGAACTGGCTGGGCGAGCAACTGCTGGGCTACGGCAAGATTGTTACAGCCGCCGAAATCAAACGGCGTCTGCGGGAAGTTTCCGCCGCGCAAATCCGCGCAGTCGCCCGGGATTTTTTCCGACCCGAACGACTGAATCTGGCCCTGGTGAGTTCGTTGAAATCGGCCAGCCGTCTGATGGGACTCCTGCGTTAGGACGGAAGCCGAGACACCTGACGGAACGCCTTCTCCGCAGTAGTCCGGTTCGGAATGGCCTCCTGGGCTCCGGGCTTAAGCGTCGCAAGCGCCCCGACGCAGTTGGCATAGCGTATGGCAATCAGCGTGTCGGCGCCCTCGGCGCGTTTGGCGGCGTAGGCCCCCGCAAACGCATCTCCTGCCCCGACGGTATCGACCGGCTTTACCGCCAAGGTCGGCACCTCCCGAAAGCCGCTGTGGCTGATGCAGATAGTCGATTTGGCACCGCGCGTGATGATCAACTGCCCGATGTGCCGCAGCCTCAGTGCGCGTTGCCATCTGCCGAGGTTGGCCGGGAGTTTGTCGAGCTTCAGTGAAAAAATGGCCTGGGCCTCGCCGACGTTAGTGATCACGGTATCCAAGGCACAATTGTCCCACGGAAAACCGCTGCGCAACGGCGAAGGATTCAACACCACGGGCACTTTGGCGCGGTTGGCAAGGCGCACCGCCTCGACAACTGACGCCTGCGGAACTTCAAACTGGAGGAGCAGAAT
>JBAXTC010000213.1:0-10529 GCA_037130375.1 Verrucomicrobiota bacterium
CGGAGTGTTAGCGCCGACTGCCGTCGGCGGCTACGAATTCTTGAAACCACCCTGAGCGGAGCACGCCAGGGCGATTCTGGACTTGCGGAAACCCCGGCTGACGGATACATAATGCCTGCGGGCTGTAGCGGAAAACCAGCCTGATGAAAACAAAAACCGCATGAGTTGCAATAGTGATTTAGCCGATTTTGCCGTACGTTTACGCCGGTTCATTTGCGCGTCTGCCAATGTTCCGGAAAACGGATATGAGCACCGACAGGGTGGGAATGGGAAAACCATTCCAGACCAACCCGCTTTCGATCAGTTAGCTCTTGATCTTTTTGGGCTCCAATTCACCCATAACACCCCCTATCGCCGGTTTTGCGAAACGCGGCGCGTCCGGCCGCAGACACTCACCCATTGGACCGAAATTCCCGCCATCCCTGCCGCTGCCTTCAAAGAGCTCGACCTATCGTGCCTTCCCGCCGAGGAGCGAAACGCGGTCTTTCTTTCCAGCGGCACCAGCGGCCAAACGCCCAGCCGACATTTCCACAACCCCCAATCCCTGGCGGTTTACGAAGCCTCGGCCTTCCCGTGGTTCACAACCCATTTGTTGCCGAGTGGCGACCAGCCAGGTGGGTTGACAGATGCCCCTTGGCAATTGGCAATCCTGACACCTCCACCTTCCAGCGCCCCCAATTCCTCCCTGGTTCACATGTTCGACACCATCCGCCGCGCATTTGGATTCTCTGAGACGGCATTCCTTGCGAGCCTCGCAGAAACCGGCTGGTCCCTTGACCTGGAAGCAGTGCGCAAAATACTGGAAGAGTCGAGCACAACGAAACAGCCGTTGACCATCCTCGGCACCGCGTTTTCCTTCGTCCATCTGCTGGATCACCTTGCCGACTGCAACCTGCATTTTCGCCTTCCACCCGGCTCGCGCGTGCTTGAAACCGGCGGCTACAAAGATCGCTCGCGCAGCCTGCCGAAACAGGCCCTCCATGCGCTCATCACCCAACGCCTGGACATCCCGCCCACGCACATCGTCTGCGAATACGGCATGAGCGAACTCAGTTCGCAGGCCTACGATACAGCCGCTGGCCCATTACGCTCCACGCTCGACGCTCCACGGCTCTTTCGCTTTCCTCCCTGGGCGAGGGTGCAAATCATTTCGCCCGAGACCGGCGTCACAGTAGGCGATGGAGAAACCGGTTTGATTCGCGTTCTTGATTTGGCGAATGTCTATTCTGTGGCGGCACTTCAAACCGAAGATCTGGGTATTCGCCAGGGCGATGGTTTCAAACTGATCGGCCGGGCGACGCTGGCGGAACCGCGCGGGTGCTCGTTGATGGCCACCTGACCTGTTGCCGGGCCATCGCTGGCCACGGACAGACCCATGATCTCTCACGAACAACACCGCACGCGCACACTCTGGCTGACGAGCGTCTTGCATGCCTTCACGCATCTCTACGGCGTGGCATTGCTGCCGCTGTACCTGCGCATCCAGCAAGATCTCCGGTTGGGGAGCATCGAGCAAGCGACGCTGTTGGTGACGGTCATGGGGGCGGCGTATTACCTGCCCAGCTATCCCCTTGGCGTCCTGGCCGACCGCTTGAGCCGCAAACGGCTCCTGGCGGCTGGACTTGCAATCAATGCGGCGGGTTTTGTCGGGTTATCGTTCGCACCAAATTACGCCTGGGCTTTGGCGAGCGTGGTGGTGGCGGGTTTTGGCGGCAGCTTCTACCACCCGGCAGCGACGGCGCTCATCGCGCGATTGTTTCCTGAAGCCCGTGGCCGCGCCCTTGGCTTGGCAGGCATTGGGGCCAGCGCCGGCTTTTTCCTCGGCCCCCTATATTGTGGTTGGCGGGCGGTGAGTTCCGGAAGCTGGCGCGCGCCCGTTCTTGAGATTGGCATGTTGGGGATCGTTGCGGCGGGCCTGTTCGCCTGGCTCGCCGACGAGGAACGAGACGATTCCCCTGCTCCCCTCTCGTCCGACTCCGCCCCCCCGGAAGCGCGGGTTTACGCCCGTGGCTCGGAGAAGCTTTTTCCTGCCCCGGCTCTTTGGGTGTTCTTTCTCGCAGCGAGCATTCTCTTCAGCCTGCGTGATTTTGCTGGCAGCGCCGTGGCCACATCGACGTCGCTCTTTCTCCAAAACGCCCACGGCTTCAGTCCAAAAGCCGTCGGCCTGGCGCTCGCCGGCATCTACGTCGCGTCGGCCATCAGCAATCCGGTCTTTGGCCGACTGAGCGACGGCGGGCGGATTCGTTGGATTAGCTTCGTGCTGTTCATAGCGGCCATTCTGATCAGCGTGTTCCCGCTTGTTCCGGTTGCCTGGATGGTCCCCGTCCTGATTGTTTATGGGTTCTTCTTCCTGTCCAGCTATCCAATTACCGAAGCCGCCTTGATGGAAGCCGTGCCCGATTCAGTGCGCGGGCGGATTTTCGGGTTGTTCATCACCATCAGCGGCCTGGTCAGCAACCTCGCGCATTGGCTGGTCGGCAATTGGGTCGAAGGGCTGGGTTCCCGCGCGGCCTCGCCCGCCAGCTATTTCCCTCTTTACACCACGCTCTCTGTTTTGGTCCTGATGTCGCTGGCGGCGCTTCCTTTCCTCCACGCCCTTCGCAAGCGTGAGCATCTCGAGAACCCAACACCCGCCCCGGCCTCTTTGTCCACCCTGCACTTGCCCGATCCGCCATGAACATGCCCAACTACTTCCTCGCTGATTTGCCACCAGCCGCAACGTTGAGCGCCGCAATGATCGGCGAGGCGTGCCAAGCGCTCAAACGCAACCGCGAACGCTACCTCATTAACCGTCCAACCCACAGTCTGCTGAACGTCTTGAGTCACGTCGCAAAAAACTGGCTGCAGCCGGACGACCCTTTTCGCAAGATGACGCTCGAACAAGGCCCGGCAGCGACCGGTTTCTCCCCTGCCACGCTCGCGGCGGGTCTGGATGCCTTTTTCAAAGAGTTAACAATCGAGAACTTCACGACGCTGTTGGAGCAGGACTTGGGTCATCCCCACCGCCTCGATCAAATCGTCTCCTCGGACGCCGAGCAGATGTCCAAGCGCGGGGCCATTGCCACTGCGCCCGAGTTGCTGGTTCATTTCACCGCCGGAAATCTGCCGGTTCCGGCGCTGATGAGCATCGTTCTCGGAGTGCTCGTGCGGTCGGCGCAATTCGTAAAGTGCGCCACTGGGGCCGCCTTGTTGCCGCGATTGTTTGCTCACTCGCTCTATCACGCGGAACCCAAGCTGGGCGCCTGCCTCGAAATCGCCGAATGGCCCGGAGCAGACCACACGCTCGCTGACGCGCTCTTTAACGAAGCTGATTGCGTCACCGCCACCGGCAGCGATAGCACACTGGCCGCCATCAGCCTGCGGCTGCCCGCCAATACCCGCTTGCTGCGTTACGGCCATCGCGTGAGCTTTGCTTTTGTCGCCAGCCGGGTTTTGTCCGGGCTCAATTCGAGAAAGATCGTCGGACGAGCCGCAGCGGACGTGGTGGCGTGGAACCAACTGGGCTGTCTCTCGCCGCATGTGATTTATGTCGAGGAAGGCGGCGGGCTGTCGGCCGAGCTGTTCGCCGCCGCCCTGGCCGAGGAACTCGAACGGCGCGAAGCCGCCGAGCCGCGGGGTACGCTACCCGTCGAAACCGCAGCGGCCATCGCCTCCCGGCGGTCCATCTATGAAGTCCGCGCTGCTCATTCGCCCGACACCCGCCACTGGTCCAGCCGGAATTCCACAGCCTGGACCGTCGTCTATGAGGCCGACCCGCGGTTCCAGCTCTCCTGCCTCAACCACTTCATTTACGTCAAAGGAGTGAAGAATCTGACTGAGGCTTTGCACAGCTCCGACAGTGTTCGGGGGAAGGTTTCGACCGTTGGCCTGGCCGCGCCCGAAGATCAAGCGCAGGGCCTGGCGACCACGCTGGCCCGCTGGGGCGTCGCCCGCGTCTGTCCCCTGGGCCAAATGCAGGCCCCTCCCCTCACCTGGCGTCACGACGGCCGTCCCGCGCTGGGCGATTTGGTCACGTGGACGGATTACGAAATGGAGTGATGGAGTGATCCGCTTCTTGTTTATGATTGAATTACGGAAAACTTTTCAGTTCGAAGCCGCGCATTTGCTGCCGCACTTGCCGAAGGCCCACAAATGCCGCCGTCTTCATGGCCACAGCTTCAAGGTCGAGATCGTCGTTGCCGGCGAATGCGACCCCAGGCTCGGCTGGCTGATGGATTACGCCGACATCTCCCGAGTCTTCAAACCCATCTGGGAAAAGCTCGACCACTTTTACCTGAACGAGATTCCGGGCCTGGAGAACCCAACGAGCGAACACGTCGCGGTCTGGATTTGGAAGAAGCTGAAGCCGAAACTGCCACTGCTGACGGAAGTGGTTGTGGCGGAAACCTGCACCGCCAAGTGTGTGTATCGCGGGGAGTGATGCTCCCGACCCGCGGGAGGACCTCCGTCCTCGCAAGCCCAAAACTCACCGAGGAATGCCAAGAGTCACGGGTGATAAACCATGTTCGTTCCGGTGAGCGGATCCTGCGGTATGGTTTTCAGATAGGCCGGAACCAAGTCGGCAATGCCCTTCGGACGCTCGCCTTTCTCCTGCTGATAAGCTCGCGCGGCAAGTTGGATCAACAGCATCCGCGCCCGCACTTGCTGGCTCTTAAACTTGCTCTCCCACCTTTGTTCGCTTTGCTTCAGCGATTTATACGTCACCAACCGGACGAACTGCCCCCTGAGACCATAGGTTCGACGGCACCAGGCATGTTCCTGCTCCAAGATGGTCTCCACGGACGCCTGTCGTGACTCGGCGGCTTCCAGCGCGGAGGCAAGTTCCCGGGATTGTTGTGCATCGAGACCGGGGACCAGCTTTTCCAATGGGCCCGTCCCGATTGCCTGGAGCGCCAAGCTGACCAGCGAGTCGATAATCAAGCCGCCCTGGCTGATGGCATAGCCCAACCGGATGGCGCCTAAGTACGACTGAACGGCATCGCCCGGGCGGTTCTCCAGTTCGGCCAGTCTGCCCTCGGCGGTGAACGCCCGTGCCAGCCGTTTGATGGCAGGCAGTTCCGAGAGACGGGCGATGTTAGTTGGCGAGTAATCCAGTGGGACGCGCGTTTGGTGACCGAACCCGACTCTCGCCAGTTCCAACGCCTCGGCATTCGTCTTCACCAGTGTCCGCAGTTCCTCGATGCCTAGCGTGAGATAATTTGAACCGTTGTCGATGACCATCGTCCCCGCCTTGACGAAATCATCATACCCATTCGGATTCGGCAACGATGTCGGCGCGGGCGTCGGATGGCTCAACGTCCCAATGACGGCTGCCACCGCAACCAAAGCGGCGGCGATGACAAAGCCGGCGAGCAACTTGGCAATGGGTCTGCTCATCAAATGGCAAAGTCCCGGGCTTATCTGGTTGCCAACGAGTGCAGCAGATGGTGCAGAAACGCCACATTATCGCACTGCACGTATTCCATCCGGCCGCCCATGCGGGAGAAACTCTTACAAAAGCGCAGATAATACGCCGGATTATCCCGGGGCGGCTCCCCTTTGGTCCAATCCCAGTTCCCGCCGTCCTGAAGATCGACAACATAGATCGTGTGGTCCTGGACGATCTTGCGTCCGGCCTGCAGCCGCAGATTGTTGATGCAACTGATGTTCTTCTCAAATACCTGCGGCGCCATGATGGCCGACCCCACTGACATGACTACGCCACCGTCGAGTCCTTCGACTGCAGCGCCAAAGAGTGCGAAGTCCATAGCCGCCGCGCGGCCAATCGCCGCGCCGTTGAACATCGGGTGATTCGTGATGATGTCGTAGCCGATGCCGGGATGAACCGTAAATGGAACATTGTGACGGAATGCCTGTGCCAGGACGCAGGTTTCTTTGTAGATATGCTTCACCTCGATTCGTCCGGCAGGAAGCTTGTGGAACAACATCGCCTGCAGCAGCTCGGCCCGAGCGGGCGCGATGGGATGCGACGGCTCGGCGCGCAATGACTCTGCCAATAACTCAGTGGTGGGGAGAGTCACGCCGTCTTCGCAGATAAAGCGACCGAGGCTGCGACCGTATCCCTCCTCTCGCAAGGCGCCCGCCAACAATGCCAGGTGAATGGAGCGGCTGGTCTCGTTCCAGGTGCCGAAGGTCCCCGTCGCTACCCCCTTCTTCACGCTCTCGGTGGTGCGCCCGAAATAGGCCAGCTCCCAATCGTGTATCGTGCCCGCTCCGTTGGTGGCCAGGTGGGTGACCCACCCACGTTCCACCAGCCGGTTCACGATCTGCATCGCCCCGTTCTTGATGAGGTGCGCGCCGTACATCAAAATCACGCTCGCGCCACGCTCGCGCGCGGCGGCCAACTTTTGGACGCAGCCGTTGATCGCCCCCTGCGTATCCGGACGGCAAGGCGGCGGCGGTTGGCCGGAATCGACCAGCATCTCGTCGAGCGTGCTCAATGTTTCCCGGTCGGCCAGCGGATAGACACGCACCTTTGTCAGATCGATTCGTCGCGGGTAATCTTTCATAGTTTCAAATCTCCGGCTGGCCGCAGGAACCAGGTCGTCAATCGAGAACCGGCAGGAAACCGGTGCTCCATTGTCTCGAATCCAACCTGCCTAAACGACGCCACCAAAAACATTTGCTCGTCAGTAAAACTGGTTTCCCTTACAACGTCAATCATGCGACCAACTCAGCCCATTCCTGGTGAGCGACGTGGCACCGATTACAACCCGAATGTCCTCTGAACCATCAGTCAGTTCGGTCTTTCCTCGGACCGACTGGTCCGAATTGGGGCGGGCGGCGGAAGCTGACGAGGCCCATCTGGATAGGCTCATACGCCTGTATTGGGGGCCGCTAAAGGTGTTTTTGGTGGCGACGTTCCCATCATTAGCCAGCCAGGCGGAGACCTTGCTGCAGGAATTTGCCGAGGATAAAATCCTTAAGAAAGGCTGGTTGCAGCAGGCAAATCCAACCCGGGGCCGGTTTCGCCATTTCCTCAAAACCAGCCTTCGCAATTTTGTGCTCGATCGATTGAGCCGGGCCGAGGCAAAGCACCCACCCGTTTCGTTGGAAGAGCTGGAACAGGAACTGATCGGCCCCGAGTCGCCGGCCGAGGAGTTCGACCTGGTGTGGGCGCGCACGGTGCTCGCCGAAACGCTGCAACGGATGGAAGCGGACTGCAAGAGTCTGGCCGCCGATCAACCGCACCGAAGCTATATCTGGGAGATGTTCCGCATCCGGTTGCTGGAACCTCTGCTCGACGATGCGGCCCAGGTGCCATACGACCAGTTGATTCAGAAGTTTGAGTTGCGCTCCCCGTCGGACGCCTCCAACCTGCTGCTGAGCGCCAAACGAATCTTCAAAATGCACCTGAATCGAGTCATTAAGGACTACTCGCAGCAGGATGCCGCTACGGCGGCCGAAATCGAGGCGCTGGAAGAATTCCTTTCCCGCCTGGCAAAACGAGGCTGAATCGAAATCGCCTGCAAGATTCAGCCCCGTAAGCCGTAATAGTCTATAGTCAACAGATCGTAGAAACTCTATGGCCGAATTTGACCCCTCTGGGTCGGTGTTCAAAAGCCGGCCGAAAAGCCTCGCGACCCTGCTGGCAGCGCGCGAAGAGCGCGGGCGGCTTTGGCGCCCGGACGAGTTGGGGGCTATTTTCCGGCACCAAATGTCCGCGCCAGTCATGGTGGACCTCAGCGGATTCGATGCCGCGACCGCCGTAAGGCTGAAAACCCTGAGTGAAGCCCAGGGGCTCCTGCTGAAAAGCTTCGCAGAACTCTTGCACCACCCTTCCCCGCCAGTCGAACTGTTGAAGCTTACCAAGGACTTCGCCAAGTTGAACCTGGACCACTCCCAAAGCACCCTGCCAACAGAGATCGCGGGCGCGCTCTATTACACCAGCATCGCCGCAGCCCTGGTCCGGCTCGACATGCGAATTTCACAACTCACGGACGCAGACCTGCGCCGCGGCTTGCTCTGGGCCCGACAACAGGCCTGGATTGACGAAGCAACAAAAGGATTACTCGATCAAGCTCTCGATAAGCTGGCGCAGGATGGGAGCGGCGGGGAGACGGCGTTATGAGTGAATACCCGTCCAAAACGGAGCAAACAGGCTTTCCCGAGCCGGTCTCCTCCTTCGCGGGCCCGATTGCTGAACTGGTCGGCCACGGCATGTTATCCCCGCCCTCGCGTCCCGGATTGCTGGCAAGTCTGGATCGGTTTGAAGTTCTGCGCCTGCTCGGGGCCGGCGGCATGGGGGTCGTGTTGCTGGCTCGAGATTCCACTTCAGGCGCCCAGGTCGCGATAAAAATGGTCCGACCCGAATTGCTGGCGGACCACCAGATCATGCACCGCTTCCTGAAAGAGGCCGGGCATTTGCAGCGGCTGCGGCATAAGAACGTGATCGAGGTGTTGGAGGTCTGCGACCGCGAGCAGGGCCCTTACTTTGTCATGCCCTTTTACGAAAAGGGCAACCTGGCACGTCGAATTCGGCCCGGGCAACCTTTGGAACCGGAAGTCATTGTGGACTTCGCCGCCCAGGTGTGTGAAGGACTCCAGTTCGCGCATCGGCGTGGAATCATCCATCGGGATTTGAAACCCGCCAATATTCTAATCACTGCCGACGCCAAGGCATGTCTGGCTGACTTCGGGCTCGCACGGACCCTGTTCAACGACACGGTCGTGGATGTGGAAAGCCCTCAATGCGAAGGGACTGCGCCTTACATGTCACCGGGCCTCGCTGCCGGCAACGCCGAAGACACGCGGTGCGATATTTACGCGTTCGGCGCCCTGCTTTACGAAATGTTGACTGGCGAAGCGCCTTACAAGGGCCGCACCACAAAGGAAATCCGCGAGCAAATCCTCGCTCGTCCCCCCAAAGCGATTACCGAGCTCAATCCGAAAGCGGACCGCGCCCTCGTCTCGGTGGCGCAAGGTGCAATGGGACGCGAGCTGCGGGACCGATACGCCGACATCGCAGACGTCCTGACGGACTTGCAGCGCATCAAGGAAGGCAAACCGCCGGTTGGACCGCATGGGATAGGCCGAAGCTTGCGCGACAACTTGCAGCGTGTCCGGAGAATTCCCGCCGTCGTCGGCCTGACCGTTGCCCTTGCGGCGATTGGATTACTGGCCTGGATGCTGTGGCACAACGCCCCAAAACAAGTCGCGAGAACCCTGCCCCCTCCGCCTGTGACCGCGACCAATCCCGTTCCCGCAGCACCGGCGCAGAGACTGACCAATCCCGTTCCCTCAGCGCCAACGAAAGGCCCGACCACTACCGTCCCTGACCCGCACCGCTTCCAAGCGCCGTGGGGCATCGCCGTCGATAACGCTGCCAATGTCTATGTCGCGGATACCGAAGACTGCACGATTTCCAAAATCACCCCTGCGGGCCGGGTAACCACGTTGGCCGGGCGGGCCGGTTACCGCGGTCTGACGAATGGTCTTGGCGGCAACGCCCGGTTTATCATGCCGCGCGGCGCCGCCGTGGACAACGCCGGCAATATCTATCTGGCCGATTCTTTTACCATCCGAAAGGTTGCCCCAACGGGCGTGGTGACGACCCTGGCGGGCCAGAGAGGGTATCCGGGCGCCACCGATGGCATTGGCACGAACGCACAGTTTGATCTGCCCTCCGGGGTCACGGCAGATAGCGTGGGCAATGTCTATGTCGCGGACAGGCACACCATCCGAAAAATCACGCCCGGTGGCGAAGTCTCAACCCTGGCCGGGCTGGCGGGCCGCGCCGGAACCCTTGATGGCGCAGGCACTGACGCCCGGTTCAGTGACATGGAGAAGGGCATCGCAGTCGATAGCGCGGGAAATGTGTATGTCGCCGACGCCTGGAACCATACCATCCGCAGAATGACACCGGCAGGAGAGGTGCTGACTTTGGCCGGGTCTTTCCATAAGGGCAGCAATGACGGCGCGGGAACTAATGCGGGGTTTTTCAAACCCTGCGGCATCGCGGTTTATGCTGCCGGCGTTGTTTATGTCGCGGACACTTTCAACCACACGATACGAAAGATTACACCTGAGGGACTGGTGAGCACGTTGGCCGGAACCGCTGGGACGGCTGGCAGCGCTGACGGCGCCGGGAGCAACGCGCTATTCGACCATCCTCGAGGAATCGCGCTGGACGACGCAGGCAACGTCTATGTGGCGGACACAGGTAATCGATCTCTCCGAAAGCTCACGCCGGCAGGAGTTGTGACCACACTGGCGGGAAAATCGTTGATCCGTCCGCACTAAATGCAGACCATTTGCGTCGCCTTGTCCAAGGAGCAGTATGTCAGGGACTGGGCGCGGCGCATCAACGCTTGTCGAATGAATGGTTTGCCCTTCGTGGGCTGCTGAGCTTGAAGGCAGAACACGAATGGACGCGGACAATCGTGACTACGAACCCACTGACTGGAGAGCCGGATGCGTCAGGTTGAGCAGTCTTCCACGCGCCGCGGTGTTTTGCAAGTCCGTCGAGGCAGTCCAGCGAGGCAAGTTTGTGATGGACGGAAGCCGGGGAAAGGATAACGTTTGGCTGC